>NZ_CADFEF010000013.1:0-188423 GCF_902833125.1 Burkholderia sp. BCC1640
GTCAGCAGATTTCATAGGGGCCCGCAGCGGCGGTATTGGCTGCAACAAGGCCGGATATAGAGCTGCAGCCCATCCTGTCAGTCGGAACACACGAGAACTGTTGCAAACGGGACGCGTTCATATAGACGACATGGCAGCCCCCATCCTCGATCCGAACGCGCCGGCCTTCACGCGGCGCTACATGAACCTCGCCGACCCGCGCCTGGGCGCGCAGGCGCTCTTCGCCAGCGACGAATTCTTCGCGCCGAAGGAGCGCATGCTGAATCCCGAGCCGGCCGTCTTCATTCCCGGCAAGTACGACGACCACGGCAAGTGGATGGACGGCTGGGAAACGCGCCGCAAGCGCACCACCGGCCACGACTTCTGCGTGGTCCGGCTCGCGCGGCCGGGCGTGATTCACGGCGTCGATCTCGATACGAGCCACTTCACCGGCAACTTCCCGCCGGCCGCGTCGATCGAGGCATGCGCGGTGGACGGCGACACGCCGCCGGACGACGCCGAATGGCGCACGATCGTGCCCGCGACGACGCTGCAGGGCAATTCGCACCACTACGTGAGCGTCGACGATGCGCAGCCGGTCACGCACCTGCGCGTGAACCTGTATCCGGACGGCGGGCTCGCGCGGCTGCGCGTATACGGCCAGCCGCAGCGCGACTGGCGCCACGTGCCGGCCGGCGAGCTCGTCGATCTCGCGGCGATCGAGAACGGCGGCTACCTGGTGGCCGCGAACAACCAGCACTTCGGTCCGGCCTCGCAGATGCTGATGCCGGGGCGCGGCGCGAACATGGGCGACGGCTGGGAAACGCGGCGCCGCCGCGAGCCCGGCAACGACTGGGCGATCGTCGCGCTGGCGCGGCCGGGCATCATCCGGCGCGTCGAGGTCGACACGGCGTTCTTCAAGGGCAACTTCCCCGACCGCTGTTCGCTGCAGGCCGCGCGGGTCGCGGGCGGCACCGACGATTCGCTCGTCACGCAGGCGATGTTCTGGGCCGAACTGCTCGGCGAGCAGAAGCTGCAGATGGACCACGTGCATACGTTCGACCAGCTCGCGGCGCTCGGCCCCGTCACGCACGTGCGCTTCAACATCTTCCCGGACGGCGGCGTGTCGCGCCTGCGTCTGTGGGGCGAGCCGGCTTGAAGGAGGAATCGGCATGAGCGGACCACACATCCTGCGCGTCGAGCGCCTGACCCGCGAGGCGTTCGCGCCGTTCGGCGACGTGATCGCGCTCGAAGGCGCGCGGCACTTCCCGATCAACGGCGGCACGACCGAGCGCTTCCACGATCTCGCGACGATCGACGTCTGCGCGGACGGCGGCCGGCCGCTCGTCAGCGTGTTTCGCGCGCAGCCGCGCGCGCTGCCGGTCGCGATCACGCTGATGGAGCGCCATCCGCACGGCAGCCAGGCGTTCATTCCGCTCGCGGCCGTGTCGCGTTACGCGATCGTCGTCGCGCCGGCCGGCGAGTTCCGGCCCGACGCGATGCGCGCGTTTCTCGCCGAAGGCTGGCAGGGCGTGAACTACGCGAAGGGCGTCTGGCACCATCCGCTGCTCGCGCTCGACGCGGTCAGCGACTTCGTGATCGTCGACCGCGGCGGCCCGCAGCCGAACTGCGACGAGATTCCGCTCGACGACGCGTGGGCGCTCGAGTTCGCGCCGGCGTGCGCGAGCGCGGCCTGACGCGCGACGAAGGCGTCGAGCACCGCGCACCGCGCGCCACACGGCGGCGGCACGGCTCGCCGCTCACGATCGGAAACATTCCCGAACCGGCCCGCCCGCAATGTGCGGGCCTTTTCCATTCCGATCCCGAAAACGACACGGCCCGGACGGCGAGATGCCGGCCGGGCCGTGGCGCAGGCGTGAAGCGTGCGGATCAGTGCTTGCGGTGCGGGCAGTTCTCGGTCGTGCAGGAGCCGTACATCGCGAGCGAGTGTTCCTGGAGCCGGAAGCCGCGTTCCTTCGCGATCGCCTGCTGGCGGCTTTCGATCTCGGCATCGAAGAATTCCTCGACGCGGCCGCAATCGAGGCAGACGAGGTGATCGTGGTGCGAGCCTTCGTTCAGTTCGAACACGGCCTTGCCGGATTCGAAGTTGCTGCGCGTGAGCAGGCCGGCCTGCTCGAACTGCGTCAGCACGCGGTAAACGGTGGCGAGCCCGATGTCGAGCTGCTCGTTGAGCAGGTTGCGGTAGACGTCTTCGGCCGTCAGGTGACGCACCGGGCTTTGCTGGAAGATCTCGAGAATCTTGAGGCGCGGTAGGGTGGCCTTTAGCCCGATATTCTTGAGATCCGTCGGATTGGTCATGGCTAGGCATCCCTAGAGTACAATGCAGGGCTTCAATGTTACCGGCTTTTCGCCGTTCCAGAAACACGCGCGGCCTGCGACGCGGGCCTGCACGGTGACGGAAATGTTCCCGGAATCTCTTTCGCACCTTCAGAGGAGTCGCATGCGGAGTGCCATCATCGCTGCCGCCGCCGTTGCCGCGCTGGCTGGTTGTTCGTCGTACGACAGCGTGACGCAGCGCATCGCGCAGAGCATCACGCCCTATCGGATCACTGTCGTGCAGGGCAACTTCGTGTCGCAGGAGAAGGCCGCGCAGTTGCAGGCCGGAATGACGCGCGAGCAGGTCCGCGCGCTGCTCGGCACGCCGCTGCTGTCGGACATGTTCCATGCCGACCGCTGGGATTACCTCTTTTACTTCAAGCGCGGCTCGACGTCCGTCGTCCAGCAGCGCGACCTCGTGCTGACGTTCGCGGGTGATCGCCTCGCGAGCTGGACGGGCGCCGAGAACCTGCCTTCCGAACTCGACCTGCTGGCCGATATCGACGGCGATCGCGGCGGCAAGAAGGCGAAGGCCGCAGCCGCGGCGAAGAAGGCGTCCGAAGCCGCTGCTGCCGCGAGCGCCGCGCAGGCGGCCGCTGCCGCGAGCCCGTCCGCCGAGCCGGTTTCCGGCGCGGTCGTCGATCAGGATGCCAACGCCCAGGCGGCGCGCGCGGCGAACCGCGCGACCAACCAGGTGTCGGGGCAGGGCACGACCGCTCGCCGCTTCACGCCGTCCGCGCAGGCCTCGGGTGGCGCGCCGGTGCCGGGCGGCCAGCCGCCGGGCGCCGCGCCGGCGATCCAGCCGCAATTCCAGTTCCATCGCCCGCCTCAGCCGAACGTGTCGAACGAGGCGTCGCCGCCGGTCGGCCCGCGGGGTTCGGACAACCTGCAGAATCAGCCGCTCACCGCGCCGGCCCAGTCGCAGTAAGCGGCCGGCGAGCGGAAACAGGGCGGCATGCGCCGCCCGCCTTTAGACCTGTCGTGTAGAAAGCCATGAAGATTGCGATTGCCGGTGCATCGGGCCGTATGGGCCGGATGCTGATCGAAGCCGTTCTCAACGATTCCGACGCGCAGCTCGTCGGCGCGCTCGACCGCGCCGATTCGCCGTTCCTCGGCCAGGACGCGGGCGCGTTCCTCGGCAAGGAAACCGGGATCAAGCTGACCGACGACCTCGACGCCGTGTTCGCGCAGGCCGACTACCTGATCGACTTCACGCGGCCGGAAGGCACGATCGCGCACGTCGCGGCCGCGCTGCGCCACGACGTGAAGCTCGTGATCGGCACGACCGGCTTCACCGCCGAGCAGAAGGCGGAACTGCAGGCCGCGGCAGGCAAGATCGGCATCGTGTTCGCGGCGAACATGAGCGTCGGCGTGAACGTCACGCTGAAGCTGCTCGAATTCGCGGCGAAGCATTTCTCGCACGGCTACGACATCGAGATCATCGAGGCGCATCATCGTCACAAGGTCGACGCGCCGTCGGGCACCGCGCTGATGATGGGCGAGGCCGTTGCCGGCGCGCTCGGGCGCTCGCTCGACGAATGCGCGGTGTACGGCCGCCACGGCGTGACGGGCGAACGCGATCCGTCGACGATCGGCTTTGCGGCCGTGCGCGGCGGCGACATCGTCGGCGATCACACCGTGCTGTTCGCCGGGATCGGCGAACGGATCGAGATCACGCACAAGTCGTCGAGCCGCGTGTCGTACGCGCAGGGCGCGCTGCGTGCGGTCCGCTTCCTGTCGGCGCGCGGCGCCGGCCTGTTCGACATGCAGGACGTGCTCGGCCTGCGCTGACCCTCACGGGGAAACTCCGATGGCGATTCCCACCGGCGTTGTCCACTACCTCGAAAGCGGCGATGCGATCACGCACGCCGTCGCCTATGTGCTGCTGGCGATGTCCGTCGCCAGCTGGTGCTTCCTCCTCATGAAAGCCTGGCTGCTGGTCCGCGCGAAGCGGCAGGGGCCACGTGCGCTCGCCTCGTTCTGGCGGGCGGCGTCGCTCGACGCCGGCATCGCCGCGCTCGCCGATGCCGATCGCGAGCGCGTGTTCGTGCCGCTCGCCGAAGCCGCGCGCGATGCGGCCGACGAACACGATCCGGCCGCGCTCGCCGCGCGTGTCGAGCGCAGCGAACGCGTGCTGCGCGCGCTGCGTCACGCGATGCTGCGCTCGCAGCGGCGTCTCGAGTTCGGTCAGGTGCTGCTCGCATCGATCGGCAGCACCGCGCCGTTCGTCGGGCTGCTCGGCACCGTCTGGGGCATCTACCACGCGCTCGGCAGCATCGCCGCGAGCGGGCAGGCGCAGATCGAGAACGTCGCGGGGCCGGTCGGCGAGGCGCTGATCATGACCGCGTTCGGGCTCGTCGTCGCGATCCCCGCAGTGCTCGCCTACAACATCCTCGGGCGGCTCGTGCGCCAGCTCGCAGAGGAACTCGACGGCTTCGCGCGCGACCTGCACGTATTCGTGTGCGCGCAGGGCGCCTGACGCGCGGCCGGGAGGAACGATCATGGCATTCGGCGGACTGGAGCATCACAAGACGTCCGCGCCGATGGCGGAGATCAACATGACGCCGCTGATCGACGTGATGCTCGTGCTGCTCGTTATCTTCATCATCACCGCGCCGCTGATGACGCACGCGATCCGGCTCGACCTGCCGAAGGTCGCGGCCAGCGTCGCGCGCGACACGCCGCAGTCGGTCACGCTGTCGATCGACGACGCCGGCAAACTTTACTGGGACGACGCGCCCGTCGCACTCGACGCGCTGCCGGCGCGCTTCCGGGCCGCCGCTGCGGGCGCTGCGCCGCCCGAGCTGCGGCTGCGCGCATCGCGCGCGACCCGCTACGACGTGATCGCGCAGGTGATGGGCGCCGCGCAGGCCGCGGGCCTCACGCGGATCGGCTTCGTCACCGACATGCCGCCGGCGGGCGCCGCCGCGCCGGCTGCCGCGGGTGCGGCACGCTGACGCGCCGGCCGCCCGCGCGCCCGGGCGGGCAAGAATGCATGGCCGGCCCGCGAGACCGGCCGTCCCGCCCGCCACGGACGGTATAATCGTCGTTTCCGCCCGGTTGGCAGGGTTTCGCCGGGTAACCTGGAGACCCTCCGGGTTACCCGGCGAATATCCGGAACCATGAGGCAGGCCCGAGAACCGTGAGCCTGCTCCCGCCGCCGGGCTGCCCGATTTCGTCCACTTCCGCGTGCCCGCCTCGTGGCGCGCCGCTTAAAGCCTAGTCCGAACCACACCATGCACGAGAGATACGTACCCGCCGACGTCGAAGCCGCCGCTCAGGGCGACTGGCGCGCAGCCGATGCCTACAAGACGAAGGAAGATTCGCAGAAGCCGAAGTTCTACTGCGTGTCGATGCTGCCGTACCCGTCCGGCAAGCTGCACATGGGTCACGTGCGCAACTACACGATCAACGACGTGATGTACCGCTATCTGCGGATGAACGGCTACAACACGCTGATGCCGATGGGCTGGGACGCATTCGGGATGCCGGCCGAGAATGCCGCGATGGCCAACGGCGTGCCGCCCGCGAAGTGGACCTACGACAACATCGACTACATGAAGGGCCAGATGCAGTCGATGGGCCTCGCGATCGACTGGTCGCGCGAGATCGCGACGTGCAAGCCCGACTACTACAAGTGGAACCAGTGGCTGTTCCTGAAGATGCTCGAGAAGGGCATCGCGTACAAGAAGACGGGCACCGTGAACTGGGACCCGGTCGACCAGACCGTGCTCGCGAACGAGCAGGTGATCGACGGCCGTGGCTGGCGCTCGGGCGCGCTCGTCGAGAAGCGCGAGATCCCGATGTACTACCTGCGCATCACGCAGTACGCGGACGAGCTGCTGAACGACCTCGACGGCCTCGGCTGGCCCGAGCGCGTGAAGATCATGCAGCAGAACTGGATCGGCAAGAGCTTCGGCGTGAACTTCGGCTTCCCGTACGAACTCGACGGCGAGAAGGCGCTCCTGCGCGTGTTCACGACGCGTGCCGACACGATCATGGGCGTCACGTTCTGCGCGATCGCGGCCGAGCACCCGCTCGCCACGCGCCTTGCGCAGGGCAAGCCGGAACTGCAGGCGTTCATCGACGAATGCAAGCGCGGCGGCGTCGCCGAGGCCGATGTCGCGACGATGGAGAAGAAGGGCGTCGCGACGGGCTTCACGGTATCGCATCCGCTGACGGGCGAGCCGGTCGAGGTGTGGATCGGCAACTACGTGCTGATGAGCTATGGCGAAGGCGCGGTGATGGGCGTGCCGGCGCATGACGAGCGCGACTTCGCGTTCGCGAAGAAATACGACCTGCCGATCAAGCAGGTGATCGCGGCCGAAGGCCAGACGTACTCGCTGGACGCATGGCAGGAGTGGTACGGCGACAAGGAAGTCGCGGTCTGCGTCAACAGCGGCAAGTACGACGGCATGGCATACGGCGCGGCGGTCGATGCGATCGCGGCCGACCTGAAGGCCGGCGGCTTCGGCGACAAGCAGGTCACGTGGCGCCTGCGTGACTGGGGCGTGTCGCGCCAGCGCTACTGGGGCACGCCGATCCCGATCATCCACTGCCCGTCGTGCGGCGACGTGCCGGTGCCGGAGCAGGACCTGCCAGTTGTGCTGCCGGAAGACCTCGTGCCGGACGGCTCGGGCAACCCGCTCGCGAAGTCGGAAGCGTTCCTGAACTGCACGTGCCCGAAGTGCGGCGCGGCCGCGAAGCGCGAAACCGACACGATGGACACGTTCGTCGATTCGTCGTGGTACTTCTCGCGCTACACGGCACCGGACGCCGAGACGATGGTCGACGCGCGCACCGATTACTGGATGCCGATGGATCAGTACATCGGCGGCATCGAGCACGCGATCCTGCACCTGCTGTATTCGCGCTTCTGGACCAAGGTGATGCGTGACCTCGGCCTCGTGAAGTTCGGCGAGCCGGCGAAGAACCTGCTGACGCAGGGCATGGTGCTGAACGAGACGTTCTACCGCGAGGATGCATCGGGCAAGAAGACCTGGTACAACCCGGCCGACGTGACGGTCACGCACGACGACAAGGGTCGCCCGGTCGGCGCGACGCTGAACACCGACGGCCAGCCGGTGGTGCTCGGCGGCATCGAGAAGATGTCGAAGTCGAAGAACAACGGTGTCGATCCGCAGGTGCTGATCGACCAGTACGGCGCCGATACCGCGCGCCTGTTCACGATGTTCGCCGCACCGCCCGAGCAGCAGCTCGAGTGGTCGGGCGCGGGCGTCGAAGGCGCGAGCCGCTTCCTGCGTCGCGTGTGGAGCTTCGGCGCGACGAACCGCGAAGCGCTCGCCGCGCGCGCGGGCTTCGACGCGGCCGCGCTCGGCGACGCCGACAAGGCACTGCGCCGCGAGATCTACAGCGTGCTGAAGCAGGCTGATTTCGACTACCAGCGTTTGCAGTACAACACGGTCGTGTCGGCCGCGATGAAGATGCTGAATGCGATCGACGGTGCGAAGGGCGCGACGCCCGGCGTGCTGCGCGAGACGTACGGCGTGCTGCTGCGCGTGCTGTACCCTGTCGTGCCGCACGTGACGTTCGAGCTGTGGAAGGCGCTCGGCTACGCGGACGAATTCGGCCCGCTGCTGGACGCCCCGTGGCCGAAGGTCGACGAGGCCGCGCTTGAGCAGGCCGAGATCGAACTCGTGCTGCAGGTGAACGGCAAGGTGCGCGGCGCGCTGAAGGTGGCGAAGGACGCGAGCCGTGAGGCGATCGAAGCCGCGGCGGTGGCCGACGAAGCATTCGCGAAGTTCAGCGACGGCAAGCCGGCGAAGAAGATCGTCGTCGTGCCGGGCCGCCTCGTGAACATCGTCGTCTGACGGCCGCAGGCCGTCGGGCGTACACAGAAGGAGCGAAGGTGATCCGCAGATCGTTTTTGATGCTCGCCGTCGGCAGCGCGGTCGCGCTGTCGGCATGCGGCTTCCAGCTGCGCGGCCAGCAGGACTACGCGTTCAAGCACCTGCTGGTGGCCGGTGCGCCGGCGCCCGTCGAGGCGCGTCTCACGCGCCTCGTCGAGGCCGGCAGCGACACGAAGATCGTCAAGTCGGCGGACGACGCCGACGCCGTGCTGAGCATGTGGGAGTCGCGTGGCCAGAACACGTTGACGCTCAACAAGTTCGGCTCGGCGCAGGAATACGCGTTGTTCTATACGCTGAATTACACGCTGACGAGCAAGGACGGCACCGTGCTGATCCCGCCGAGCGCGATCGCGCTGAACCGCGCGATGACGTACAGCGATCAGTACACGAACGCGAAGGCGCAGGAAGCCGACATCCTGTACGGCGACATGCAGAACGATGCGGTCGACCAGCTGATGCGGCGTCTTGCGATCGTCCACTCGCTGACGCCGGCGCCGGAGGACGTGGTGCCGGGCGTTGCGCCGCGCGCGCCGCTGCCGCCGCCGCCGCTCTGATCGCCCGCGCACGCACCGATGCAATTGCGACTTGATGCGCTGGAGCCGCACCTCGCGAAGGGGATGGCCGGGCTCTACACCGTCTACGGCGACGAGCCGCTGCTCGCGCAGGAAGCGTGCGACCGCATTCGTGCGGCCGCGCGCGCGGCCGGCTTCACCGAACGTTCGGTGCATACGGTCGAGCGCGGCTTCGACTGGAGCGTGCTGCTCGGCGCGACCCAAGCGATGTCGCTGTTCGGCGAGCGTCAGCTGATCGAGCTGCGCATTCCGTCGGGCAAGCCCGGCAAGGAAGGCGCCGACGCGCTCAAGACGCTCGCGGCGACGCCCAATCCCGACGCGCTGCTGCTCGTCACGTTGCCGCGCCTCGACGCGGCAACGCAGAAATCCGCGTGGTTTACCGCGCTGCAGAACGGCGGCGTCGCGCTGAAGATCGACCCGGTCGACCGTGCGCAGCTGCCGAACTGGATCGGCCAGCGTCTGTCGATGCAGGGCCAGCGCGCCGCGCCGGGCGACGATGGCCGGCGCGCGCTGCAGTTCATCGCGGAGCGCGTCGAGGGCAACCTGCTCGCCGCGCACCAGGAAATCCAGAAGCTCGGGCTGCTCTATCCGCAGGGCGTGCTGTCGTTCGAGCAGGTGCACGACGCGGTGTTGAACGTCGCGCGCTACGACGTCTTCAAGCTGAACGAGGCGATGCTCGCGGGCGACGCAGCGCGGCTCGCGCGGATGATCGACGGGTTGAAGGGCGAGGGCGAGGCGATCGTGCTCGTGATGTGGGCCGTCGTCGAGGAATTGCGCACGCTGCTGCGGATCAAGCGCGGCGCGACGGCCGGCAAGCCGCTCGCCACGCTGCTGCGCGAGAACCGCGTGTGGGGCCCGCGCGAACGGCTGATCGGCCCCGCGCTGAACCGCGTGTCGGAAGCGGTTCTCGAGAAGGCGCTCGCGTTCGCCGCGAAGCTCGACCGGCAGGTGAAGGGGCTGTCGGCCGTCACGCCGGGCCGCCGCACGCAGGACGATCCGCCGCCCGATCCGTGGGATGGCCTGTTCCAGCTCGCGATGACGGTGGCAGGCGCCCGCGGCGAGCGACCGCCGACCGCGGGTCGCGTGCGTCGTTAAGCCCTGTCCGGGCCTTCAGCGCACGCATCGCAACCCGCTTACAATGTTTCGATAGCTGGCGCGGCCCGCTTGCCGCCGCGCTCCACGCTTCCCACGAATTCACGCCGCGCCAAGCGGCTCGCTTTTCGAGTCACACGATGGATATCGACCAGTACATGACGGACCTGGGCCGCCGTGCCCGGCACGCTTCCCGCGCGATGGCGCGCGCCAGCACGGCCGCGAAGAACGCCGCGCTCGACGCCGTGGCCCGCGCGATCGAGCGCGACGCGCAGGCGCTGAAGGATGCGAATGCACGCGACGTCGCCCGCGCCCGTGAAAAGGGGCTCGATGCGGCGTTCATCGACCGCCTGACGCTGTCGGACAAGGCGCTGAAGACGATGGTCGAAGGCCTGCGTCAGGTTGCGTCGCTGGCCGATCCGATCGGCGAGATCAGCAATCTCAAGTACCGCCCGAGCGGGATCCAGGTCGGCCAGATGCGCGTGCCGCTCGGCGTGATCGGCATCATTTACGAGTCGCGCCCGAACGTGACGATCGACGCGGCCGCGCTGTGCCTGAAGTCGGGCAACGCGACGATCCTGCGCGGCGGCTCCGAGGCGCTCGAATCGAACGCGGCGCTCGCGAAGCTGATCGGCGAAGGGCTCGAGGCGGCCGGCCTGCCGCAGGATGCCGTGCAGGTCGTCGCGACAGCCGATCGCGCGGCGGTCGGCAAGCTGATCACGATGACCGAATACGTCGACGTGATCGTGCCGCGCGGCGGCAAGAGCCTGATCGAGCGCCTGATCAACGAGGCGCGCGTGCCGATGATCAAGCACCTCGACGGCATCTGCCACGTGTACGTCGACGATCGTGCCGATCTCGCCAAGGCGCTGACGGTGTGCGACAACGCGAAGACGCACCGCTACGGCACCTGCAACACGATGGAAACGCTGCTCGTTGCGAGCGGCATCGCGGCGACGCTGTTGCCGCCGCTCGGCAAGCTGTATCGCGACAAGCAGGTCGAGCTGCGCGTTGATGCTGCCGCGCGCGCGGTGCTCGCCGAGGCCGGTATCGGGCCGCTCGTCGACGCCACCGACGAAGACTGGCACACCGAATATCTCGCACCGGTGCTCGCGATCAAGGTCGTCGACGGCCTCGACGCCGCGATCGAGCACATCAACCACTACGGATCGCACCACACCGATGCGATCGTCACCGAGGATCACGACCGTGCGATGCGCTTCCTGCGCGAAGTCGACTCGGCGAGCGTGATGGTCAATGCGTCGACGCGCTTCGCGGATGGCTTCGAATTCGGCCTCGGCGCGGAAATCGGCATCTCGAACGACAAGCTGCACGCACGCGGCCCCGTCGGCCTGGAAGGGCTCACGTCGCTGAAGTACGTCGTGCTCGGGCACGGCGAAGGCCGTCAGTAAAGCGAGGCGCACAACCGATGGCAATGCTCTGGGTCAAGACGTTCCATATCGTTCTGATCGCCGCGTGGTTCGCGGGCCTGTTCTACCTGCCGCGCATCTACGTGAACCTGGCCATGGAAACCGATCCGGCCGCGGTGCGGCGCCTGTTGCTGATGGCGCGCAAGCTGTTTCGCTTCATGACGATGATCGCCGTGCCGGCGCTCGCATGCGGGCTGTGGCTCTGGCTCGTGATCGGAATCGGCCAGGGGCAGGGCTGGATCCACGCGAAGGTGACGGTCGTGCTGCTGCTCGTGATCTATCACGCGTACTGCGGGCACCTGCTGAAGGTGTTCGAGCGCGGAGAGAACAAGCGCACCGACAAGTGGTATCGCGTGTTCAACGAACTGCCGGTGCTCGGCATGCTCGCGGCGGTCGCGCTGGTCGTGATCAAGCCGTTCTGAACTTTCCGGCGGCATGCCGGCAGTCGATCGATGCGCAACGGCGTCCCTCGGGGCGCCGTTTTCATGTGCGCGTCGTACGCGTCATTCCTTCGTCTGGTCGTCGATCCGGCGGCGCGTGATCGCTTCCTTCGCGCGGCCGACGCGCTCCATCAGCGCGGGTCCGCGCGACAGCGCAACGCCGACCGCGAGGATGTCGCCGATCGCGAGATGGGACATCCGCGACGTCATCGGCGAGAACACGTCGGTTTCCTCGGCCACGTTCGACGCGAGGCTCACCGTCGCGAGCTTCGCGAGCGGCGAGTGGCTCTGCGTGATCGCGACGACTTTCGCGCCGCACGCGAGCGCCGAGCGCGCGGCATCGACGATATCGCGCGTGCGGCCGGTGTTCGAGATCGCGACGACGACGTCGTGCGGCCCGAGCAGCGCCGACGACATTGAGAACGTGTGCGGGTCCGAATACGCGACGCTCGGCACGCCGAGCCGGAAGAATTTGTGCTGGATGTCCTGCGCGGCGATGCCCGAGCCGCCGGCGCCGTAGAACTCGATGCGCGACGCGTTCGACAGCAGCGCGATCGCGTCGGCGACGCTGCCGGCCGACAAGCTGTTGCGCACTTCGATCAGCGCGCCGATCGTGCGGTCGAACACCTTGCCGATGATGCCGGGCGCGGGCTCGTCGGGCTCGACGTCGCGATAGACGGACGACACGCCAGGCGCGACGCTCTGCGCGAGCCGGATCTTGAATTCGCGAAAGCCGCTGCAGCCGAGCGCCTGGCAAAAGCGCGCGATGGTCGGCTGGCTGACGCCCGCGCGGGTCGACAGCTCGGTCATCGCGAGGTCGAGCACCTCGCGCGGCGCGGCGAGAATGTAGTCGGCGAGCTTGCGCTCGGATGGGCGCAAGTCGGCGCGGATCGCTTCAATGCGAGGCAGCATGGGACGGCGAATGAAAATCGGGTTCGGATGAGCGAGTGTATCGCAATCGAATTGTAGAAAATCTACATGAAAATGCTAGCTCAATCGACAGAGATTCCCTGGGCGATGAGTGCCGAAGATTAGGGTTTTCACTAAGTAAAGCCTTGCTGGTGGCGGGAATAAGGGTTGCGTGCATGTGAATCCGCATTGCATGCGTGTAGTTTTTCTACTAGACTGGCTTCGTTCGTTCGACGCACTCGACCGTCCCCACGATTCCAACCGCCGGTGTCGTCCGGCATACAGGAGCGCCCAGCATGACGTCGCTGCACCCCACCCTGGCGAAAGTCACCGAACGCGTGATCGCCCGCAGCCAATCGACCCGTTCCGCCTATCTGCAGCGCATCGACGGCGCGCAGGGCAAGTTCCCGGCGCGTGGTGCGCTGTCGTGCGCGAACCTCGCGCACGGCTTCGCGGGTCTCGAAGGCAGCGACAAATTCCAGATCAAGGCGATCCGCGAGCCGAACATCGGCATCGTGTCCTCGTACAACGAGATGCTGTCCGCGCACGCGCCGTACAAGGATTTCCCCGACATCATCAAGGCCGCCGCACGCGAGAACGGCGGCGTCGCGCAGTTCGCGGGCGGCGTGCCCGCGATGTGCGACGGCGTCACGCAGGGCAACCCGGGGATGGAGCTGTCGCTGTTCTCGCGCGAGGCGATCGCGATGGGCACGGCGATCGCCCTCACGCACAACATGTTCGACGCGGCGCTCTGCCTCGGCATCTGCGACAAGATCGTGCCGGGTCTGCTGATCGGCGCGCTCCAGTTCGGCCACCTGCCGACCATCTTCGTGCCGGCCGGCCCGATGACGAGCGGCCTGTCGAACGACGACAAGGCGAAGATCCGCCAGCAGTTCGCGACCGGCCAGGTCGGCCGCGACGCACTGCTCGAAGCGGAATCGGCCGCGTATCACGGCCATGGCACCTGCACGTTCTACGGCACCGCGAACAGCAACCAGATGCTGATGGAACTGATGGGCCTGCACCTGCCGGGTTCCGCGTTCGTTCATCCGCACACGCCGCTGCGTTCCGCACTGACGGCCGAAGCCGCGCGCCGCGTGCTCGACCTGACGGTCGAGCGCGGCCAGTACACGCCGATCGGCCATGTGATCGACGAGAAGGCGATCGTCAACGGGATCGTCGCGCTGCTCGCGACGGGCGGCTCGACCAACCACACGCTGCACCTCGTCGCGATCGCGCGCGCGGCCGGCATCCTGATCGACTGGAACGATTTCGACGAGCTGTCGGCGGTCGTGCCGCTGCTCGCGAAGATCTACCCGAACGGCAAGGCCGACGTGAACCATTTCCACGCGGCCGGCGGCGTCGCGTTCCTGGTGCGCAACCTGCTCGAAGGCGGGCTGCTGCACGAGGACGTGACGACCGTCGCGGGCAAGGGGCTGTCGCACTACACGAAGGAGCCGAAGCTGATCGACGGCAAGCTGACGTGGGTCGACGGCACGGCCGAGAGCCACGACACGAAGGTGCTGCGCGGCATTCGCGACCCGTTCCAGCCGGACGGCGGCCTGCGCCTGATGCAGGGCCGGCTCGGCCGCGGCGTGATCAAGATTTCGGCGGTCGCGCCCGAGCACCGCAAGGTGACCGCGCCCGCGATCGTGTTCGATTCGCAGGAAGCCGTGCAGGAAGCCTTCGATCGCGGCGAGCTGAAGCGCGATTTCGTCGCGGTCGTGCGCTTCCAGGGCGCGCGCGCCAACGGGATGCCCGAGCTGCACCGTTTGACGCCGCTGCTCGGCGTGCTGCAGGATCAGGGCTTCCACGTCGCGCTCGTGACCGACGGCCGCATGTCCGGTGCGTCGGGCAAGGTGCCGGCCGTGATCCACGTGTCGCCGGAAGCGCTGCTGGCGGGCCCGCTCGGCAAGGTGAAGACGGGCGACACGCTCGTGATCGACGCGGAAGCCGGCATCCTCGACATCGAGGTCGACGACGCCGAGTGGCAGGCGCGCCCGGTCGCGCAGCCGCTGCATCAGGCCGAGAACGAAGTCGGTTTCGGTCGCGAACTGTTCGGCGTGTTCCGCGCGGCGGCCGCGCCGGCCGAGCAGGGCGCATCGGTTTTCGGGGCGCTGGTCGGCGAAGCGGCCGTCCGCGTCTCTGCATGAATTTCAAGGAGCGAATTTGATGAAGACGATTGCTGAAATCGTGAAGCTGGGCCCGGTGATTCCGGTGCTCGCATTCGACTCGGTCGAGCAGGGTGAACACGTGTCGCGCGCGTTGCACGCGGGTGGCGTCAAGGTGCTCGAGATCACGCTGCGTACGCCGGCGGGCCTGGAGGCGATCCAGCGCGCGAGCCAGCTCGCGGACGACATCGTCGTCGGCGTCGGCACGATCACGAAGCCCGAGCACTGCGAGCAGGCGAAGCGCGCGGGGGCGAAGTTCGGCGTGTCGCCGGGCCTGACGAAGGATCTGCATCTCGCGTCGCTCGACGCCGGCCTGCCGCTGCTGCCGGGCGTGATGACGCCGAGCGACATCATTCAGGCGCTCGAATTCGGCTACGAAATCGTCAAGTTCTTCCCCGCGCAGCAAGCCGGCGGCGTGCCGATGCTGCAGGCGTTCCACGGCCCGTTCCCGGCGCTGAAGTTTTGTCCGACGGGCGGCATCACGGTCGACACCGCGCCGAATTTCCTCAAGCTGCCGAACGTCGTGTGCGTCGGCGGTTCGTGGCTCACGCCGAAGGCCGCGCTCGCCGCGCAGGACTGGGCCGAGGTCACGCGTCTTGCGCAAGCCGCAAGCCAGCTTCACCGTTAATACTTGTACGAAATGAAGGTTTGACCCTCGGCAAGCAAGCGCTTAGTGCTTGTTTTACCGAGGGTTTTTGCTGATGGAACCGGTTCTATCCGCGGGCCGTAAAGATAAGTAAAATTCAGCGTCCTCACGGGGTGGGTACCCCCCGTGTTTCGGAGACCTGCATAGCCGGGCATACTCGCAACAGCTCGCCCGGTTTCGAACAATTCAAGGAGGAGTGCCACATGGGGGCTGTCCAAGGCAGCATGCTGCTCGTATTCACGCTGATCGCGATTGCCGCGCTGATCCTGATGATCGCGCGCTACAAGATCTACCCGTTCCTGGTGCTGATCATCGTTTCGCTGGGCCTGGGTCTCGTCGTCGGCATGCCGATGGACAAGATCGTCAAGTCGTTCGAAACGGGTACGGGCGGCACGCTCGGCCACATCGCGATCGTCGTCGGCCTCGGCACGATGCTCGGCAAGATGATGGCCGAATCGGGCGGCGCCGAACGGATCGCGACCACGCTGATCGACTGGTTCGGTGAAAAGAACATCCATTGGGCGATGATGTTCGTCGCGATCATCGTCGGCTTGCCGGTGTTCTTCGAAGTCGGCTTCGTGCTGCTGATCCCGATCGCGTTCAACGTCGCGAAGCGCACCGGCAAGTCACTGCTCGTCGTCGGTCTGCCGATGGTGGCCGGCCTGTCTGTCGTGCACGGGCTGATCCCGCCGCACCCGGCCGCGCTGCTGGCCGTTCAGCAATACGGCGCCGATATCGGCAAGACGATCGCGTTCGGCCTGATCGTCGGCGTGCCGACCGCGATCATCGCCGGTCCGCTGTTCGCGCTGATGATCTCGAAGTTCGTGAAGCTGCCGGAAAACAACCCGCTCGCGGCGCAGTTCGTCGATACGCATACGGACGGTCGCAAGCGCGAACTGCCGAGTTTCGGCATCACGCTGTTCACGATCCTGCTGCCCGTCGTGCTGATGCTCGTCGGCAGCTGGGCCGACCTGGTGTTCGCACCGAAGTCGCTGCCGAACAACCTGCTGCGCTTTGCCGGCAACTCCGACGTCGCGCTGCTGATCGCCGTGCTCGTGAGCTTCTTCACGTTCGGCAAGCTGCAGGGCTTCAACCGCGACCAGATCCAGAAGTTCTGCGGCGAGTGCCTGGCGCCGATCGCCGGCATCACGCTGATCGTCGGTGCGGGCGGCGGCTTCGGCGGCGTCCTGCGCGACAGCGGGATCTCGCAGCAGATCGTCGAGACCGCGAAGCACGCGCACCTGTCGCCGCTGCTGCTCGGCTGGTTCGTCGCGGCGCTGATGCGTCTGGCGACGGGTTCGGCGACGGTCGCGATGACGACGGCGTGCGGCATCGTCGCGCCGATCGCCGCAGCGTCGGGCGCGGCGGTTCGTCCGGAGCTGCTCGTGCTCGCGACGGGCTCGGGCTCGCTGATCTTCTCGCACGTGAACGACGGCGGCTTCTGGCTGATCAAGGAATATTTCGGGATGACGGTCGGCCAGACGTTCAAGACCTGGTCGCTGCTTGAAACCATCATCTCGGTGCTCGGTCTGAGCTTTACGCTGTTGCTGAGCGTGGTTTTGTAACAAGGGGTAGTCAATGATTCTGATCGCAATGGGCGTGTCGGGCGCGGGCAAATCGCGAATCGGCGAAATGCTGGCAGAACGCCTGTCGTGCAGCTATACCGACGGCGACGCGTTTCACAGCGCGGCGAACAAGGAAAAGATGCACAACGGCATTCCGCTGACCGACGACGACCGCTGGCCGTGGCTGCGCACGATCCGCGCGGCCATCGAGGAGAAGCAGCGTGCCGGCGAGACCGCCGTGTTCACCTGCTCGTCGCTGAAGCGGTCGTACCGCGACGTACTGCGCGGCTCCGACACCGACGTGCGGTTCGTGTATCTGAAGGGTTCGTTCGAGGTGTTGCACGAGCGCCTGAAGACCCGCACCGGCCATTTCTTCGATCCGTCGCTGCTGAAGAGCCAGCTCGACACGCTCGAGGAACCGGGCCCGGATGAAGCGATCGTGGTCAGCATCGAGCTGACGCCCGAACAGATCGTCGATCAGGTCATGCTGAAGATCGGTATCGCGCAGCAGCACTGAGCGCGGTTCGCGGCAATCGTCATGCAGCAGTGAAAAAGGCGCCCCTCGGGGCGCCTTTTTTCGTTCGAGGTGCGTGCGCCGCTCAGGTCGCGCGGGCGTGCTGCGCGATGCCGTCGAGCAGCACGTCCAGCATCGTGTCGTGCACGGCGGCCGGATCGAGCTGCGCATAGAGCGGGGCGGCCGATTTGACGAGCGGGTGCGCGGTATCGGACAGCGCATGCATTTCCGCGAGCTCGACATCGTTCGCGGGCCGCGTGAGGCCGCCGGCCTCGGCGGCGGCGAGTCCGATCACGCTCGCATACCAGCCCACGCACACGGACGGCAGCGCGGCGCGCGGGATGCCGGCATCGGCCAGCGCACGATGCACGGTCTCGATGTGCGCGAGATCGGCTGGCCCTGTGCTCATATGACGCTGCAGCAGCGCGAACGCGGCGGGGTGGCGCAGCGCGAGCGCGCGATACTGGCGTGCGAGATCGCGCAGCCGCTCGCGCCACGGCAGCGAAGGATCGACCGGCACGAGCGAGCGCGAGAGCGCGTTCGCGATCGCACGGCTCAGGCCCTCTTTCGACTTGAAGTGATAGAGCACGCTCATCGGGTCGCAGCCGACCGACTGCGCGAGCTTGCGCACGCTGAACGCGGCTTCGCCGACCTCTTCGAGCAGCGCGAGCGCGGCCGCGACAATCGCATCCTTGTCGAGGCCGCGCGGGCCTTGGGCGGGTTTGTCTTTCATGGAAGCAGGATGACAACGACTGTAATCTTGACGAAAGCGTATTCTACGCTGTAGAATTATTTCTGCGGTGTAGAAATTGGGTGTCCCGGCACCTTTCAATGCGTGCTTTCGCACGGTCCGGGATCCTGGCAGGCACGAGCGTGTCTGCCGTCAACACGGGCCATCGCGCCCTTTATCTCGTTGACACCCAAGTGGAACCGGCTGCCCCACCCGCGAAGCCAGAACGGCTCTTCGACAGGCGGCCCAAGACCATGCAAGTGCAATCATGACTTCCAATCACAAACCCCTGATCCAGGGCGAATCGCGTTTCGACCAGACGCAACTGAACATCGAAAAGGACAACTGGAACTGGTGCGATCCGTCGCGCTACGACGGTGAGCGTCCGGCCAACTGGTACGAGGCGTCGTTGTCGCGCCATGAAAACGGCGCGCCGCTCGCGCACGACACGGTGTGCGACGTGCTGGTGATCGGCGCGGGGCTGCTCGGCGCATCGGCCGCGCTGCACCTCGCGGAAGCGGGCGTCGACACGATTCTCGTCGACAAGCATCACGTCGGCTCCGCAGCGTCGGGCCGCAACGGCGGCCAGCTCACGCCGGGCCTCGCGCGCTGGGAAGCGGCCGACATGATCGACCATCTGTCGCACGACGACGCGAAGCGGCTGTGGCGCTTCGCGTCGGCCGAATCGATGGACCTGATCGACGCGATCGGCGCGCGTTACGCACTCGACCTCGACCGCAAGCGCGGCCACATCACGGCGGCGGTACACCCGGGTCACATGAGCGCGCTGCTCGACGGCGCGGACGCCCGCCGCCATCTCGGCGACGCCGGCGTGACGCTCGTCGGCCGCCATCAGCTGCACGACGAATACGTGCGTTCGGGGCTGTATCACGGCGCGGCGATCGACACGACCGGCGGCCAGCTTCATCCGCTCGCGCTGGTGCGCGGCCTCGTGCACGGCTTCCGGCTGAACGGCGGCGCGCTGTACGAAGGCACCGAGGTGCTGGAGCTCGACGAGACGCCGGCGGGCGTCGTCGCGACGACGCCGGGCGGCACGATTACGGCGCGCCGTGGCGTCGTGCTCGCGCTGCACAACACGACGTTCCGGCTGCTGGACGACGGCGGCGCCACCACCGTGCCGTTCTTCACGTACGTGAGCGTGACGGCGCCGCTCGACGTCGACGTCGCGACGCTGATGCCGGCCGGCATGCCGGTGTACGACACGCAGTTCCAGATCGACTATTACCGGCCTGTGCGCGGCAACCGCCTGCTGTTCGGCGGGCAGGGCACCGGTACGTGCTGGGCGCAGCCCGACGTCAACGCGTATCTGCTGACGCGGCTGAACACGGTATTTCCGCAGCACGACGGCCGCTTCGCGCTCGACTACTGCTGGAGCGGCGTCAGCGATTTCACGCTGAACGGCGCGACCGACAGCCGCAAGACCGACGGCCGTGTGCCGATGTACATGGTGCAGGGCTGGAGCGGGCATGGCGTCGCGCAGACGGTGCGGATCGGCAAGGCGATCTGCGACGACTTCGTCGGACGCAACGACGATTTCTCGATGCTGACCGGCATCGACCACCGCGAGATTCCGCTCGGCCGGCAACTGTCGCCGATCGCAATTCCTGCCGCGAAGGCGGCGATGAGCGTGATGAGCGCGCTCAATCCGGGGCGGATGATTTCGTTCTGATCGCCGGCGTTCCGGCGTTCCGACCGCGCGCGAGCCGCCAATGAAAAAGCCCGATGCGATTGCTCGCATCGGGCTTTTTTCCGTCCGGCGACGGCGGCGCTTACGCGATCCGCTTCGCGAGTTCGACGGCCTTGCCGATGTACGACGCAGGCGTCATTGCGAGCAGGCGGTCCTTCGCGTCCTGCGGGATCGCCAGCGTGCCGACGAATTCCTGCAGCGCTTCGCGCGTGATGCCCTTGCCGCGCGTCAGTTCCTTCAGCTGCTCGTACGGGTTCTCGATGCCGTAGCGGCGCATCACCGTCTGCACCGGCTCCGCGAGCACTTCCCAGCAGTTGTCGAGGTCTTCGTTCAGGCGCTGCGGGTTCACTTCGAGCTTGTCGAGGCCGCGGATCAGCGAGTCGTACGCGAGCAGCGAGTAGCCGAGTGCGACGCCCATGTTGCGCAGCACCGTCGAGTCGGTCAGGTCGCGCTGCCAGCGCGACACCGGCAGCTTGTCGGCGAGGTGGCGCAGCGTCGCGTTCGCGAGGCCGAGGTTGCCTTCCGAGTTCTCGAAGTCGATCGGGTTGACCTTGTGCGGCATCGTCGACGAACCGATTTCACCCGCCTTCGTCTTCTGCTTGAAGTAGCCGACCGAGATGTAGCCCCACACGTCGCGGTCGAGGTCGAGCAGGATCGTGTTCGCGCGCGCGACCGCATCGAACAGCTCGGCCATGTAGTCGTGCGGCTCGATCTGGATCGTGTACGGGTTGAAGGTGAGCTTGAGGCGGTTCTCGATCACATCGCGCGAGAACGCTTCCCAGTCGAATTCCGGATACGCGGAAAGATGCGCGTTGAAGTTGCCGACCGCGCCGTTCATCTTGCCGAGGATCTCGACCTTCTCGATGCGCGTGATCGCGCGCGCGAGGCGGGCGGCGACGTTCGCGAGTTCCTTGCCGAGCGTCGTCGGGCTGGCCGGCTGGCCGTGCGTGCGCGACAGCATCGGCTGCTCGGCAAGCGCGTGCGACAGCGCAACGAGGCGCTGGTGGACCGTACGCAGCGCCGGCACGATCACGTGCTCGCGCGCGCCGGCGAGCATCATCCCGTGCGACGTGTTGTTGATGTCTTCGGACGTGCACGCGAAGTGGATGAATTCGCTGGCCTTCTCGAGTTCCGCCTGACCCTTGACCGATTCCTTCAGCCAGTATTCGACGGCCTTCACGTCGTGGTTCGTCACGCGCTCGATTTCCTTGATGCGCGCGGCGTCGTGCGCGGTGAAGCGCTCGGCGAGCTGCAGCAGGAACTGTTCGGAGGCGTCCGAGAAGCGCGGGACTTCCGCGAAGCCGGCGCGCGACAGCGCGATCAGCCAGTGCACCTCGACGGTGACGCGGTGGCGCATGAAGGCGGCTTCGGAGAGCCAGTCGCGCAGCGCTTCGGTCTTGCTGGCGTAGCGGCCGTCGATGGGCGAGAGCGCGGTGAGGGCGAAAAGCGTATCGGGACGAGTGTCGGACATGATCGGGCGTGGCCTTTGGGGCCGGTGCGAACGAGGGGAGGAGAATCCGGCATTTTACCATTGGCGCGGGGCGATTCCGGCCGAACCGGTCCGGCCGCCGCCGCCGTGGGCGATCGGCACGCGTGCGGGCGCCCGGGCGGCGCGCAAGCCGTCCGCCGGCCGGCGCCCGGGCCGGCTCGCCGGGCTGCCCGCCGCACCGCCGGGCCGGCCCGCCCGCCGGTAGAATGCAGGCTTCCTCCCGACCGCCGCCCGTCGCGCCCGCCTGCATGGAACTGAAATGGCTCGAAGACTTCGTCTCGCTCGCGGAAACGCGCAGCTTTAGCCGGTCCGCCGAACTGCGGCACGTGTCGCAGCCCGCGTTCTCGCGGCGCATCCAGGCGCTCGAGGCGTGGCTCGCGACCGAACTGATCGATCGTTCGGTTTATCCGACGCGGCTCACGCAGGCCGGCCAGATCTTCTACGAGCAGGCGCTGACGATGCTGTCGCAGGCGCACGAGGCGCGTACGCTGCTGCGCGGCCACGTCGGCGCGCCGGTGCCGACCATCGAGTTCGCGGTGCCGCATACGCTGTCGCTCACGTATTTTCCGCGCTGGCTGCAGCGGATCGAGGCGAAGATGGGGCAGGTCCACACGCGGCTGCGCGCGCTGAACGTGCACGACGCCGTGCTGTCGCTGGTCGAGGGCGGCTGCGATCTCGTGATGGGCTACCACCACCCGAGCCACCCCGTCGCGCTCGATCCGGCCCGCTACGACATGCTGGTCCTCGGCAGCGAGCCGATCAGCGCATTTTCGGCGCCGGGCCGCGCGGGCCGGCCGCGCTACACGCTGCCGGGCACGGCCGAGGCGCGCGTGCCGTACTTGTCTTATACGCCGAACGCGTATCTCGGCCGGATGACCGAAGTCATCATTGCGAACGCACCGACGTCGCTGTTCCTCGATCGCGTGTACGAAACCGACATGGCCGAAGGACTGAAGGCGATGGCGCTCGCGGGCCACGGCGTCGCGTTCCTGCCGCACAGCGCCGTCGAGGATGCGGTGGCCAGCGGCCGCTTGATCCGGCTCGACCGGTCCGCGCGCGGCGGCACGCACCCGTTCACGCTGACGATGGAGATCCGCCTGTACTGCGACAAGCTCGCGCTGCAGGGCGACGACCCGCATCAGAAGCTCGTGCGCGCGCTGTGGGAAGTCGTGCGCGACGAGCTGCGCGAAACCGCCGGTTAACCGTGGGCGGTTAACCGCGCCAGCCGAGCGCGCGCCGCCGCCGACGCGCTTGTCGCACCCGTCGGACGCTTGTCCGGCGGGCGTTCCGCGTATTTCCCCGCCGATTTTTCGCCGACGCGATGCACGACCGATCGCGGGCGTTCTTGCGCAAATCGACCGCGGATTTGCGAAAAATCGCGATCATGCAAGAAACGCATAATCGAATAAGCAAACGGCATTGGATAAAAAAAACGGGTTTTTCGACAATGTGCGCAATCCGTTGAACGTTGGAGCGTCCATGTCTTCGCAACTGCAGTCCATCCCGTCCTACCTTCATGCCGACGATCTCGGCCCGTGGGGCAACTACCTTCAGCAGGTCGATCGCGTCGCACCGTACCTCGGTTCGCTGTCGCGCTGGCTGGAAACGCTGAAGCGTCCGAAGCGCATCCTGATCGTCGACGTGCCCATCGAGCTCGACAACGGTACCGTCGCGCACTTCGAGGGCTATCGCGTGCAGCACAACGTGTCGCGCGGTCCGGGCAAGGGCGGTGTGCGCTACCACCAGGACGTGACGCTGTCGGAAGTGATGGCGCTGTCGGCATGGATGTCGGTGAAGAACGCGGCCGTGAACGTGCCGTACGGCGGTGCGAAGGGCGGCATCCGCGTCGACCCGCGCAAGCTGTCGCGTGGTGAGCTCGAACGCGTGACGCGTCGCTACACCAGCGAAATCGGCATCATCATCGGCCCGAACACCGACATTCCGGCACCGGACGTCAACACCAACGAACAGGTGATGGCGTGGATGATGGACACGTTCTCGATGAACCAGGGCCAGACGTCGACCGGCGTCGTGACCGGCAAGCCGATCTCGCTCGGCGGTTCGCTCGGCCGCAAGGAAGCGACGGGCCGCGGCGTGTTCGTCGTCGGTTGCGAGGCGGCGAAGAAGAAGGGCCTCGAGATCGAAGGCGCGCGCATCGCGGTGCAGGGCTTCGGCAACGTCGGCGGCATCGCGGCGAAGCTGTTCCAGGAAGCGGGTTCGAAGGTGATCGCGGTGCAGGATCACACGGGCACGATCTACCAGCCGGCCGGCCTCGATTCGAACAAGCTGCTCGACCACGTCGCACGCACGGGCGGCGTCGCGGGCTTCGAAGGCGCGGAACCGATGCCGAACGACGAGTTCTGGACGGTCGAGACCGACATCCTGATCCCGGCGGCACTGGAAAACCAGATCACCGAGAAGAACGCATCGAAGATCCGCACGAAGATCATCGTCGAAGGCGCGAACGGCCCGACGACGACGGCGGCCGACGACATCCTGAGCGCGAACGGCGTGCTCGTGATCCCCGACGTGATCGCGAACGCGGGCGGCGTGACCGTGTCGTACTTCGAGTGGGTGCAGGACTTCTCGAGCTTCTTCTGGACGGAAGACGAGATCAACCACCGTCTCGAGCGCGTGATGCGCGAAGCGTTCGCCGGCGTGTGGGCGGTCGCGGAAGAGCACAAGGTGTCGGTGCGTACGGCGGCGTTCATCGTTGCGTGCAAGCGCATCCTGATGGCGCGCGAAATGCGCGGCCTGTATCCCTGATCGGTCATTTCCGAGTCGATCGGATGACTATGACAAAAGCATGACGCAATCCACCCGATTGTGTGCATGAACCCTCGCGGGCGGTGCCGAATCCGGCACCGCCCGCGTGTGCATTCAGGCGCTGCAGGAGGCGCGCGAAGCCGGGAGGACGGCTTCGTACAGGACGATTCGTAGTACGGTAAACAACCAGTACTTTCAAAAATATTACTTTGATACACTGGCGCGGGTTTTAGCCAAGGAGATGACCAAAATGAAATACCAGAAGGCAGTCCTGATGGTCGCGGCGCTGTGCGCGTTCGCGAGCGGCGCGCATGCACAGGAGACCGGCACGCTGAAGAAGATCAAGGACACGGGCGTGATCGCGCTGGGCCACCGCGAATCGTCGATTCCGTTCTCCTACTATGACCAGAACCAGCAGGTCGTCGGTTATTCGCGCGAATTCCAGATGAAGGTCGTGGACGCGGTGAAGAAGAAGCTGAACCTGCCGAACCTGCAGGTCAAGAATATCCCGGTGACGTCGCAGAACCGCATCCCGCTCGTGCAGAACGGCACGGTGGACATTGAGTGCGGCTCGACGACCAACAACACGGAGCGTCAGCAGCAGGCCGCATTCTCCGACACGATCTTCGTGATCGGCACGCGCCTGATGACGAAGAAGGATTCGGGCGTGAAGGACTTCGCGGACCTGAAGGGCAAGACGGTCGTGACCACCGCCGGCACGACGTCCGAGCGCCTGCTGCGCAAGATGAACAACGACAAGCAGCTGGGCATGAACATCATCAGCGCGAAGGACCACGGCGACTCGTTCAACACGCTCGAGTCGGGCCGCGCGGTCGCGTTCATGATGGACGACGCGCTGCTCGCGGGCGAACGCGCGAAGGCGAAGCAGCCGGGCGAGTGGGTGATCGTCGGCACGCCGCAGTCGGAAGAGGCGTACGGCTGCATGATGCGCAAGGGCGATGCTGACTTCAAGAAGGTCGTCGACGACGCGATCTCGCAAGTCGAGAAATCGGGCGAAGCCGCGAAGATCTACGCGAAGTGGTTCGAGAACCCGATCCCGCCGAAGGGGCTGAACCTGAACTTCCCGCTGTCCGATTCGATGAAGAAGCTGTACGCGAACCCGAACGACAAGGCGCTCGACTGACCACGCAGCCGTTGACGCAGAAATGACGCTACTGAAACGGAAGAGGCCTCGCTTCTTCCGTTTCTTTTTGCTGGAGTCTTGCCCATGTCTTACCACTGGAACTGGGGCATCTTCCTGAGCCCCGTCTCGACCGGCGAGCCGACGACTTACTTCGGATGGCTGATGTCCGGATTCTGGGTGACGATCGAGGTGTCGCTCGTCGCCTGGGTCGTCGCGCTGATCGTCGGTTCGCTGTTCGGCGTGCTGCGCACGGTGCCGAACAAATGGCTGTCCGCGATCGGCACCGTCTACGTGTCGATCTTCCGGAACATCCCGCTGATCGTGCAGTTCTTCGTCTGGTACCTCGTCGTGCCCGAACTGCTGCCCGCGTCGATCGGCACCTGGATCAAGCAGTTGCCGCCCGGCACGCAGTTCTTCACCGCGTCGATCATCTGTCTCGGCTTGTTCACGGGCGCGCGCGTGTGCGAACAGGTACGCTCGGGGATCAACGCGCTGCCGAAGGGCCAGCGCGCGGCCGGCCTCGCGATGGGCTTCACGCAATGGCAGACGTACCGCTACGTGCTGCTGCCGGTTGCATACCGGATCATCGTGCCGCCGCTCACGTCCGAGTTCCTGAACATCTTCAAGAACTCGGCGGTCGCGTCGACGATCGGCCTGCTCGACCTGTCCGCGCAGGCCCGACAGCTTGTCGACTACACCGCGCAGACCTACGAGTCGTTCATCGCGGTGACGCTCGCGTACGTGCTCATCAACCTCGTCGTGATGGCGTTCATGCGCTGGATCGAAGGCCGCACGCGGCTGCCCGGCTACATCGGAGGCAAGTGATGCATCAGTTCGACTGGAGTAGTATTCCCGGCGCGATCCCGACGCTGTGGACGGGGGCGATCGTCACGTTCAAGATCACGCTGATCGCGATCGTCATCGGCATCGTCTGGGGCACGCTGCTGGCGCTGCTGCGGCTGTCCGGCGTGAAGCCGCTCGAGTGGTTCGCGAAGGCATACGTGACGGTGTTCCGCTCCATCCCGCTCGTGATGGTGCTGCTGTGGTTCTTCCTGATCGTGCCGCAGGTGCTGCAGGGTGTGCTCGGGCTGTCGCCGACGATCGACATCCGGCTTGCGTCGGCGATGGTCGCGTTCTCGCTGTTCGAAGCCGCGTATTATTCCGAGATCATCCGCGCCGGTATCCAGGCGGTGCCGCGCGGGCAGGTGAACGCCGCGTTCGCGCTCGGCATGAACTACGCGCAGGCCATGCGCCTCGTGATCCTGCCGCAGGCGTTCCGCGCGATGGTGCCGCTGCTGCTCACGCAGGCGATCGTTCTGTTCCAGGACACGTCGCTCGTGTACGTGATCAGCCTCGCGGACTTCTTCCGCACGGCCGCCAACATCGGCGATCGCGACGGCACGACCGTCGAGATGGTCCTGTTCGCGGGTGCATGCTATTTCGTGATTTGCTCGGTGGCGTCTGCCCTCGTCAAAGGTCTCCAGAAAAAGGTCACAAGATGATTTCCATCAAGAACGTTTCGAAGTGGTACGGCCAGTTTCAGGTCCTCGCCGATTGCACGACCGAGGTGAAGAAAGGCGAAGTGGTCGTGGTGTGCGGCCCGTCGGGCTCGGGCAAGTCGACGCTGATCAAGACCGTGAACGGCCTCGAGCCGTTCCAGCAGGGCGAGATCCTCGTGAACGGCCAGTCGGTCGGCGACAAGAAGACGAACCTGTCGAAGCTGCGCTCGAAGGTCGGGATGGTGTTCCAGCATTTCGAGCTGTTTCCGCATCTGTCGATCACCGAAAACCTGACGCTCGCGCAGATCAAGGTGCTCGGCCGCGGCAAGGACGAAGCGACCGAGAAGGGCATGAAACTGCTCGATCGCGTCGGCCTGAAGGCGCATGCGCACAAGTTTCCGGGCCAGCTGTCGGGCGGCCAGCAGCAGCGGGTCGCGATCGCGCGCGCGCTGTCGATGGACCCGATCGCGATGCTGTTCGACGAACCGACCTCCGCGCTCGATCCGGAAATGATCAACGAGGTGCTCGACGTGATGGTCGAGCTCGCGCAGGAAGGGATGACGATGATGGTCGTGACGCACGAAATGGGCTTCGCGAAGAAGGTCGCCCATCGCGTGATCTTCATGGACAAGGGCGCGATCGTCGAGGACGACCGCAAGGACGATTTCTTCTCGAATCCGAAGTCGGATCGCGCGAAGGACTTCCTCGCGAAGATCCTGCACTGAGCGCTCGTGCGTCGCGCGCTTCGTGCGCGCGGCATGCGCAAACCGCCCGGCCGAATGCCGGGCGGTTTTTTTTCGTCGGTTGCCCGTCGGCCGCCGCCGGCGACGGACCGATTCCGGCACCGGGCGTCACCAGCTGTAGCGGTAACCGACCTGCCCGGTGACGCCGCGCCGGTAATCGCCGCCGATGTTGCGCGCATATTTCACGTTCGCGTACAACTCGCCCGACTTGCCGAAGCCCGCGGTCACGCCAAGGCCGAGCTCGTACCATGTGCGGCCCAGGTGCGTCGCGAACGGCGTGCCGCCGACGACGGTCTGGCCCGGCGACAGGAAGTCGTGCAGCACGTCGGCCGTGAAGTACGGCGTCGCGGCGCCGCCGCCCGCGTTCGCATCGAGGTTCGGCCGGAAGATGCGCACGCCGACGCGTCCGCGCAACGCACTGGTCGTCGTGCCCGACACGGCCGACACGTTGTCGTTGAACCCGTTCAGCTTCAGGTACTGGTACATCAGCTGCGCCTGCGGTTCGACCGCGATCGGCGTGCCGCCGATCCCGAACGGCTTGCCGACCTCCTGCGACAGTGCGATGCCGAAGCCGTTCTGCGATGCCTCGTTGCCGTAGCTGTCGCGATAGCGGTTGCCGTAGTGCGTGACCTGGCCGACGCTGTCGAAGTAGGTGCCGTCGGACAGGTAGCGCGTCCAGTAGCCGCCGACGCTCTGCGCGTGCATCTCGACCGAGCCCGTCGATGTCGACAGGCCTGCCGTGCCGGCGCGTGCCATGTCGCTGAAGCTCGCGTTCGCGACGCCGATGCTCGCCGTCACGCCCGCATGCGTGCTGCCGCCGGCCGGCGCCTGGTCGAGCGTCCAGTCCTTGCCGAACTGCGCGAAGAACGTGCGCTCGTCGGCCGCGAAGCGGCCCGCGTTCGCATCGAGGCTCTGTCCGCCCACGCGGCCCCAGACGCCGTCGCGGTTGCCCGGCGCCTGCTTCTCGAGGTTGTAGATGTCGCCGACGCGCTCGTGCAGCTTGCCGAGCGTCGAGAAGCCGTAATCCGCGTTCAGCAGCGGCGTCATCGCATAGCCTGCAACGCCCGGACGGTACGCGAGATTGCCGCCGCCGCCGTTGATGACGTTCGGGCCGACCGGATCGCCCGGGTCCGTCGGGTCGAGTTGCGAGCGCAGATACCAGCCGTTCGCATCGCTCTGGCCGCCGCGGTAGAGCCGGTATTCGTATGCGCCCGCCTGCACCGGGCCCGCGAGATGGAACGCCGATGCGGAGGTCGTGCCGCCGTTGGTCGTGACGACCACCGGAATACCGTCGCCCGTCGTCTGCGCGCCGGTGCCGGCCGTGTTCGCGACCTTCAGCCCCGTCGTGCCCGTCGCGGCGCCGCCGTTCACGATCAGCCGGTCGGTCGGCGACGCATCGGCGCCGAGATAGGTGTTCAGCGCGATCGTGCCGCCGTTGCCGACATAACTGCCCGTCGTCAGCGTCCGGTAGCTGCCTGCCGCCGTCGGCGCGCCGGACGGCGCGGCGAACGCGACCAGGCCCGCGTTGTTCAGGCTGCTCAGCACGGAGCTGCCGGTCATGTGCCACGTGCTCGTGCCGTCGACGGTCAGCGCGACCGGGTCGATCTTGCCGGTGAGGGTCGTGCCGTTCGTCAGGAACACGTTGCCGGTGCTCGACGCGTCCGACACGATGTCGCCGGCGAGATTCACGGCCGATGCGTTGAAGGTCGCGGTGCTGCCGTTCGCGAGGTCCAGCAGCGTGCCGTTGCCGGCTGTCACGACGGTGCCGTTGCGCACCGCGATGGCGACCGTGCCGCCGCGCGCGGCGAACGCCGGCCCGGCGATGGACGCGACGCTGCCGCCGTCGACGAGCACGGCGCTGGTCGCGCCGGTCGCGAGCGTGTCGGTGCTCAGCACGCCGGCCGTCGCGCCCTTCAGCGTCGTGCCAGTCAGCGCGAGCACGCCGCCGCCGTCGACCGTCGCGCCGTTGCCGGCCGCGCTCGCGATCGACGAACCCGTGTCGCCGATGCGGCCGCCGTTCCGTGCGACGAGGCCGTCGGCCGCCGTACCCGCCGTGGACACCTTCGCGCCCGACAGCAGGGCGGTCGCGCCGCTGCCCGCGACGATCGCGTGCGCGCCGGCACCCGTCGTCGCGACGGTCGTACCGTCGGCCGCGAGCGTCGAATCCGCGCCCGTCACGAAGAGGCCGCGCGCGTCGTCGCCGGCGGTGCGCACGACGGTCGCCGCATCGGTCGCGATGCGCGCGCCGGCGCCCGTCGATGACAGTCCGTCGGCGCCGTTGCCGGTCGTGCCGATCTGCGTACCCGACAGCACGATCGTCGTGTTCGCGCCGAGGTTGTCGATGCCCTTGCCGGCGCCGCCCACCGCGATCGACGTCGCGCCGGCCGCGATCCCGCCGCCCGACACGGTCGAGTCGATCAGCACGCCGTCGGCGCTACCGTTCGCGACGACGGTGCCCGCGCCCGACAGCGCGACCGACGCGCCGGACCCCGTCAGGTGCACGCCGGCGATGCCGTCGTCCGCCTCGATCGTGCCCGCGTTGGCGAGCGTGGCCGACGCGCCCTGCACGAGCGCGCCGGTGCCGTTCGATACGCGGATCGCCGATGCGTTGTTCACCGTGCCGAGCGTGCCGGCCACGACCCCCGTCGAGCCGGCGCCGGTCAGCAGCACCGTATTGCGGTTCTCGAGCGTGCCGAGGTTTTGCGCGACGAAGCCGGTCACGCCGGCCGTCGACGACGCGACCGCCGCGTTGTTGGTCAGCGTCGTCGCCACCGGCGTACCGGCATTCGCGCCGCTGAGCGCGTGTGCCTGGCCGTCGACGGTGCCCGCGATCGCGCCGGCCGCATTCAGGTCGATGGTCGCGACCGAGTCGATCGTGCCCTTCGCACCGCCTTCGACCGCGACCGCGATGCCGTTCGCGCCGTTGACGTTGTAGGTGGCGTGGCCGGTGGACAGCGTCGTGCCGGCGCCCGTCGCGAGCACGCCGCGCGCGCGCTGGCCGTTCACGTCGGTCGTCAGCGTGCCGGCCGCCGACGCGCCCGTGTAGGCCGCGCCGCCCGCGATGCGGAACAGCGTCGAATCGTCGGTATCGACGCTCAGATGCTGCGCGGCGACATTGATCTTCGAGCCGGCGCCGTATGCGTAGAAGCCGGTCTGGTTCGTGCCCGACATGAAGGCCGGCACGGCGTTGGCGTCGACGTTGATCGTCGCGCCCGAGCGCGCATGGACGCCGATCGCACCGTTGCCGGTCAGGTTGAGCGCGCCGTCGACCGTGGCCTTCGCGCGCGGCCCTTCGGCCCACACGCCGTAGTTGCGCGTGTCCGACGCCGGATCGAGCCCGCCGGCCACGTTGATCGTGCCGGTCGACGTCGCGGCCGTCGCGGTCGCACCGGTGCCGACCACCATGATGCCAATGCCGTTCACGCCATTCAGCGTGATCGTGCCCGTGTTGGTCACGGTCGCGGCCGTATTGGCCGCGAGCATGCCGACGTTGGCGAACGGCGTGCCGGGTGCCGCGCCATTCACGGCGATCGTGCCCGCGTTGCGCAGCGTGCCGGACGTCGAGTCGATGCTCGCCATCCCGGCGCCGTTTTGCGTCTGCGAGCCGATCACGATCGAGCCGAAGTTGCTGGCGGTGCCCGATGCGCCGAGCAGGATCCCGTAGGAATGCGCGGACAGCGCGACGTCGTTCGCCGCTGCCCCGGGTCCGTACTGGGCCGCGCGGCCGAGATAGATTGTGCCGCCGGCCGCGTTCGTGAAGGTGCCGCCGGCCGCGAGGCCGCCGATCACCTGGCTGTCGAGCGTCGTCGCGTTGACGCCGACGTTGATCGTGCCGGCGTTCGACGCGTTCGCACCGCTCGTCACGGCCACCGCGTAGTTCTGCAGGTCGGGGCGGTTGCCGTCGAGCGTCCACGCGCCGACGTTCATCACGCCGTTGTTGACGAACGAGGTGCCCGTGCCGCTCGCGTACACGCCGTTGCCCTCGGTGTACGCGTGGAAGCCGAAGTTGTCGGGCGGCGCGCTGCCGCTCGTGTCGAAATTGTCGCCGGACGCATAGCCGGACGAGATCGTGCCGTTGTTGACGCCGCTTGCGCCGCTCAGCAGGCGCACCAGCGTGAAGTCGCCCGACAGGCGCCCGTCGTTGACGAAGTGCGCGCCGTTTTCCGCGAGGACGGCCGAACTCGACGCGATCGTGTTGGTGCCGCGGAAGTCGATCTGGCCGTCCTTGCCGATCTGCAGCGTCGCGTTCGCGCCGGTGCCGTGCATTGCCGACAGGTGATCGATCGGCAGCGTGTTCTTGTCGCCGGCGGACACGTTGTTCGCATACTGGAAGGTTTCCTTCGAGAACGTGACGGCCTGGCCGAACGCCGTGTCGTAGGCGGCCTGCGAGCCGAGCGCGCCGCTCTGGACCGAGCGCACCAGGAAGTTGTTGTACGCGGCGAGCGACGTGGCGTCGGTGACGGTCCATGTGCTGCCGTCGAATGCGGTGAAGGTCCCCGCGTAGGCCGGGACGTCGAGCTGGAGATTGCCGACGGCACCGCCGCTCGCGAGATAGTCGCCGGTGCCGAGCCAGACCTGGTTGCGCGAGTTCCAGTTGACGACGCTTTTTGCCGAGCCGGTGCCGTCCGCGAAGGTCAGGTCGGTCTGCTTCGGCGCGATCGAGATCGCGTTGCCGGCCGAGTCGGGCGCGTTCGCGGCGTTGCCGATCGACACGTTCAGCGTGCCGCCGGTGTTGTCGACGGTGCCGATCCGCAGGTTCACGTACTGGTTGCCGTTTACGTCATGGTAGACGGGCACGTTGGTCGAGCCGGCCGTCGACGCGGCGAACGCGGACGAGCTGTACGTGGCGATCGACGTATGGGTGCCCGTGATCGTGTCGGGCGTGCTGACGCTCTGCGTCTTGCCGCCGAGCGACAGCAGCGGCTGGTTCGGGTTGCCCGACACGATGGACGTATTGCCGATCGGCGTGAGCGTATAGCCGGGGTCGCCGGCGGCGCCCGTCCATGCACCCGTCACGCCGACCGTGTCGCCGCCCGACACGGTCGTGGCGCCGGCCCGGTTGTCGTTGACGGTCGGGCTCACGCTGCCGAGCGCGCAACTGCCGCCGCTTGCGACCGCCGAACCGTTACCGCAGGTCGATGCGTACGCGGAGCCGGCCGACAGCGCGGCCAGCGCGGCACCGAGCGCGGCGACGCGCAACGGCGAGCGGCGGATGGCCGTGCGGCCCGCACGGCGGCTTGCGGCCGATTGGCTGCCCGAACGCTTGCCGCGCGCCCGGGCCGTTTCCGCAACCGCGACCCAGCAGCCGGCGGTTTCGCTCCATATCGATCGAAATGAGTGATTCACGACAAGCCCCTCTCTCTTTATTTGAACTGGTATTCGCCGTATGCGGCGAATGCGCATTCCACGGTGACGTGTATTTCGAATGGGCGTGCGGCAGCCGGGGCTGCGTCGAGTGCCAATCAGGATGCGTTACACCGAAGATGGAGCGAGTCTACTAATCGAGGAGGTTGCCGATTTTCGAAAAATTAAGATATGTGAGGATGCTAACGGTATGGGGTGGTATTTCTGAATTGTGTGGTTAATCGAACTGAAAGCCTTGGTGGGGAAGGGTTTGGCAGGTTTTTCTATAGACCGGCCGGAATCGTCCGGTCGGTGGGATAGCGCACGGTCGGTGTTTGGTTTGTGCTTTATTCTATGGTTTCCGGATTATCCGCTTTCGATCGCTCTTTTCTTGTTTTTCGCCGATGAATTATTTTTACTCGAAAATTAATAAAATAAAAGCGAATGTTGCATGTCGATGATCGCATGCATTTAATGACGATCTGAATGAAACGTGTAACGTCATCGGGCGCAGACTTTCACTGCCGGTGATCGCTGGGTCGTGACGTTCGTATACACGCGGAAGGCGGGAAAGCGGGCGCCCGACGGCGCGGCGCGCTCAGAAGTCGATCGGGTCGTCGGCGTCGTCCGCGGCGCCGGCCGCCAGCGCCTCGCGCCGCACACCGCCGCACGGCGCGGACGCCGATGCGTCGAGCGCCGGGTTGCGCAGCTTCTCGAGCACGCGTTCGGGCACCGGGATCTGCATCCGCGCGGCGACGTCGCCGCACTGGAACATGATCAGCTCGCCGGGTTCGAACGAGGTCCAGATTTCGTTGTCGGTCAACGGCTGCGTGGCGATCACTGCGACGCGATCCTCGGGCGTCGTGTATTTCGCGAAGTCGATCGACAGGTCTTCGTCGACCAGATGCGCGGTCGAGAACGGCCAGCGCCGCACGAGGTAGTGCAGCCGCGTCGAGCAGTGCGCGAAGAGCGCCTGGCCGTTCGACATCAGGAAGTTGAACACGCCGTGATCGGTGATGCCGCGCGTCAGCTCGCCGACGCGCTCGAACAGCTCCGGCAACGGCGGCTGCGCGCCGGGGAACGCTTCGCGCAGCCCCTGCATCAGCACGCAGAACGCCTTCTCGCTGTCGGTCGTGCCGACCGGATGGTAGACGCTGCCGTCGAGGTCGGGTTCGTAGTCCTGCAGATCGCCGTTATGCGCGAAGATCCAGTGCCGCCCCCACAGCTCGCGCATGAACGGGTGGCTGTTCTCGAGCAGGATGTGGCCCTGCGTGGCCTTGCGGATGTGCGCGATCGTGTTCTTGGACTTGATCGGGTAGCGCTTCACCATTTCGGCGATCGGCGACGTGGCCGACGCCTGATGGTCGATGAAGAGCCGACAGGCTTTATCTTCGAAGAACGCAATCCCCCAGCCGTCGGCATGGTGATCGGTGAGGCCGCCCCGGGCCGCGAAACCTGTGAAGGAGAATGTGACGTCCGTCGGCGCGGCGCAGTTCATTCCTAGGAGTTGGCACATTTTACTTGGGGCGGGGGCGGAAGCGGGGTAACCAACCGGGTGAACCCCGGTACAATGTGGCTTCTAGCATATCACCGAGCCTTGAGCGGTAAAAAGCGGATTCCGCCGGCCGAAGGCCTCGTGTTGCGGTTTGCCGTCAGTCGGCCCGCGCACGTGCGTTCCGGCCCCGCAGATGGCCAGCCCGTTCCTCACGACGCCTCCTATGACTGCCTCGAACGCTTCCTCTCCGGCGACGCTCACGCTCGCCCGTCCCGACGACCTGCACCTGCACCTGCGCGACGGCGACATGCTGGCCGCAGTGCTGCCGCATACGGCGCGCCAGTTCGCCCGCGCGATCGTCATGCCGAACCTGAAGCCGCCCGTCACGACCACCGCGCAGGCGCAGGCCTATCGCGAGCGAATCCTGGCCGCGCTGCCGGCTGGCATGGCGTTCGAGCCGCTGATGACGCTGTACCTGACCGACAACACGGCGCCCGACGAAATCCGCCGCGCGCGCGACAGCGGCTTCGTGCACGGCGTGAAGCTGTATCCGGCCGGCGCGACGACGAACTCCGATCACGGCGTCAGCGATCTCGCGAAGTGCGCGAAGACGCTCGAGGTCATGCAGGAAACCGGCATGCCGCTGCTCGTGCACGGCGAGGTGACCGATCCGGCGATCGACATGTTCGATCGCGAGAAGGTGTTCATCGACCGCGTGATGACGCCGCTGCGCCGCGATTTCCCGGGCCTGAAGGTCGTGTTCGAGCACATCACGACGAAGGACGCGGCCGACTACGTGCGCGACGCCGACGCGGCGCCGGGCCTGCTCGGCGCGACGATCACGCCGCAGCACATGCTGTACAGCCGCAACGCGCTGTTCGTCGGCGGGATTCGCCCGCATTACTACTGCCTGCCGGTGCTGAAGCGCGAAACGCACCGCGTCGCGCTCGTCGAAGCGGCGACGTCGGGCAACCCGCGCTTCTTCCTCGGTACCGACAGCGCGCCGCACGCGCGCGGCGCGAAGGAAACCGCGTGCGGGTGCGCGGGCTGCTACACGGCGCTGCACGCGCTCGAGCTGTATGCGGAAGCGTTCGACCAGGCCGGCGCGCTCGACAAGCTGGAGAATTTCGCGAGCCGCTTCGGCGCCGATTTCTACGGGCTGCCGCGCAGCACCGAGACGATCACGCTGCGCCGCGAGACCTGGGAACTGCCGCGCGAGGTCTTCGCGGGCGATACGCCGGTCGTCCCGCTGCGCGCCGGCGAAACGATCGGCTGGAAATTCGCGTGACCGGCACGCCGCCGCGCGGGGCCGGCCTGACGGCCGGCGGCGGGGCGGCGGTATTCGCGCAGATCGACTGGTTGGCGCCGTGGCTCGCGCCTTACGCGGCGCCCGGTCGTACGCTGCAGGCGGCGGCGCTCAAGGGCGAGACCGCGTTGCTCGATGCGTTGAACGGCGCGCTGCGCGGCGGTACGCGGGCGAGCGGCCGAGGCCGGTCGCTGCGCTTCGTGCCGCAGGCGGAGCTGCCGCCAGGCATCGCATACGAAACCCATATCGCCGACACGGGCGGCGTCCCGACCCGCCACAATCTTCACGACTTCTTCAATGCGCTCGTCTGGTTCGCGTATCCGCGCACCAAGGCCGCGCTGAACGCACGCCAGGCCGCGGCGATCGACGCCGCGGGCGGCGTCGGTCCCGTGCGCGGCACGCTGCGCGATGCGCTCACGCTGTTCGACGAGAACGCCGCGCTGTTCGTGACGGCCGACCGCGCGCTCGCCGACGCGCTGCGCGGCTTCAACTGGCAGCAACTGCTGGTGGCGGCGCGCGACGCGTGGGGCACGCGCTGCGAGGCGCGGCTCGTCGGCCATGCGCTGCTCGAGAAGCTCGTCGTGCCGTACAAGTCCTGCACCGCGCACACGTGGATCGTCGAAGTGAGTGACGACTATTTCTCGTGGCCCGACGCGCAGCGTGCCGCGCACGTCGATGAGCGGATCGCCGGCGAACTCGCGACCCGTGACCTGACGAGCCGCGATTTCGCGCCGCTCCCGGTGCTCGGCGTGCCGGGCTGGTGTGACGCGAATGCCGTGCCCGCGTTCTACGACGATCCGGCGGTTTTCCGCAGCGGCCGCCGTTCGCGCGCTGCCGGCGGCGGCGCGCAGTGCTAGAATGCGCGTCGCAAAGCAGGCCAGGCAGTCGCGGCCTCGTCGCCTTCGGGCAGGCGAGGGCGAGGAAAGTCCGGACTCCACAGGGCAGGGTGATGGCTAACGGCCATCCGTGGCGACACGCGGAACAGGGCAACAGAAAGCAAACCGCCGATGGCCCGGCGCAAGCCGGGATCAGGTAAGGGTGAAACGGTGCGGTAAGAGCGCACCGCGGCGACGGCGACGTCCGCCGGCACGGTAACCTCCACCCGGAGCAATTCCAAGTAGGCAGGCGCGCATTTTCGGATGCAGGACGGTGCCCCCGTCTCGTCTGCGGGTAGGAAGCTTGAGCGCGTCAGCAATGGCGCGCCTAGAGGAATGGCTGCCACGCGCCGTGCGCTTCGGCGTGCAGCGTGCACAGAATCCGGCTTATCGGCCTGCTTTGCCGTTCGAATGCGAAAGGGCCGGCGCTCCGTCAGGAGCGCCGGCCCTTTTTTTCATCCGTGGCTGCTAGGCGTTCAGGCCGCGACGATGTCGAACGAATGCGTGAGCTCGGCCGTTTTCGCGATCATGATCGACGCGGAGCAGTACTTGTCGTGCGACAGGTTGATCGCGCGTTCGACCGTGGCCGGGTTCAGGTTGCGGCCCGTGACGGTGAAGTGGAAGTGGACCTTCGTGAACACCTTCGGATCTTCGCTCGCGCGTTCGGCCTTCAGCGTAACCGAGCAGCCGGTGACTTCCTGGCGGCTCTTCTTCAGGATCAGCACGACGTCGTACGCGGTGCAGCCGCCGGTGCCGACCAGCACCATTTCCATCGGGCGCGGTGCGAGATTATGGCCACCGCCTTCCGGTGCGCCGTCCATCGCGACGAGGTGTCCGCTTCCGGTCTGAGCGGAAAACGCCATGCCGTCCTGACCCATCCAGCTTACTTTGCATTCCATGCTTGCACTCCAGCGTTGCCTGATTCGAATTCGATCATGCATTGTAGCCCGCAGTGCAACGGTCGGCTGATGCGCTGCACGACGTGCAACGTCGCGCCGCCGCACGCGGCGCCTGGCGGCGCGCCGAACGCCGATTTCCCTGCCTGCTTTAGGGGTTTTGCTCTAGATGTGGCGGACTTCCGGTTGCATCCTTGTTTTCCAATCGATTGATTTCAAAAGAGAAAACGTGACCTGGCGACGAAATCATCCATATTCCACATTATGGTTGTGAATTTCGCAATGCAAATTTTCTTGTGAAGTCGCCGGCGCATTCGTATAATGAGCCTCATTGGTTGTCGCGCTGCGGCAACCTCCGCATGTCTCCTCCACCCTCCTCCTAAGGTGGATTAAGCCCGAACCAGCCGTTCGGGCTTTTTTTCGTCCCATGCAAGCATCGACGCGCAGTTTGCGCGCTTCGATGTCGGTCGTTGACTCCCTGTCTTTGACTCCGTTTACGTGGGCTGTCGTCCGGCTGCCTGCGATGCCGCGCCGGTTGGCGTGTCGGTCGAGCCGGCCGCAGGGGATGAGACCTGTGCGGCCGACTCGTGGCCATGTCCGCGCGCGCAGAAGTGGCGCACGCGTTCGCGTACCGCGCGCAGGCGGGCGATGCGATCTTCGGCATGGGTGCCGCGGGCGTCGGCGATACGGGCGTCGAGTGCGTCGAGCTTGGCGTCGCAGCCGGCCCGGGCGGCGACGGCGGGCGCCGCGGCGGCCAGCAATGTGGCCGCGAGAAGGGGCGTAAGTCCTTGTTTCATCATGCTTGTTTGTTGTTTTTCCGTTGTCGGCCGGTCTGGCGCGGCAAGGTCAGGTGCCGCGCGTCGATGGGTGCCTCCCCGGGCGCTCGGTTCGCCTGGCATATCGGGGCACGACCGGATTTTGGCGCATTTCGGGCGCCGCCGGCACGGGACGTGGATTCTTTTTGACCGCGCTCCCGTATTTCCTTTATAATTCAGGGCTTTTCCGCATTCATGCCCACGGAAAAAGAACAGGGAGAGCCTGCACCGCGCCTCGAAGCGCACACAGACAAGCAGGAAGAACACATCGGGCAAAGCATTTTTTTTGGATCGATCATGAAGACGTTTTCCGCAAAAGCCCATGAGGTGACGCGCGAATGGTACGTGATTGACGCGACGGATAAGGTTCTCGGCCGTGTTGCCAGCGAAGTGGCACGCCGTCTGCGCGGCAAGCACAAGCCTGAGTTCACCCCGCACGTCGACACTGGTGATTTCATCATCATCATCAACGCAAGCAAGTTGAAGGTCACGGGCAACAAGACTCTGGACAAGAAGTACTACCGTCACTCGGGCTACCCGGGCGGTATCTATGAAACGACGTTCGGCAAGATGCAAGAACGCTTCCCGGGCCGTGCGCTCGAGAAGGCGGTCAAGGGCATGCTGCCGAAGGGCCCGCTCGGCTACGCGATGATCAAGAAGCTGAAGGTCTACGCTGAAGCGACGCATCCGCACTCGGCTCAACAGCCGAAAGCGCTCGAGATCTAAGGGGAGCCCACATGATCGGTAACTGGAACTACGGTACGGGCCGCCGCAAGAGCGCAGTCGCACGTGTCTTCATCAAGGCTGGCAAGGGCGACATCATCGTCAACGGCAAGCCCATCGCTGACTACTTCTCGCGCGAAACGTCGCTGATGATCGTGCGTCAACCGCTGGAACTCACGAACCACGGCCAGACGTTCGACATCAAGGTGAACGTGAACGGCGGCGGCGAAACGGGTCAGGCAGGCGCGGTGCGCCACGGCATCACCCGCGCGCTGATCGACTACGATGCGACGCTCAAGCCGTCGCTGTCGAACGCAGGCTTCGTCACGCGCGATGCACGTGAAGTCGAGCGTAAGAAGGTTGGTCTGCGCAAGGCACGTCGCGCAAAGCAGTTCTCGAAGCGTTAATTCCGCTTCATGGCCGCGCCGCTTCCGGGCGGCGTCCGCCGGAAAAACCGCCAGCTTTCGCGCTGGCGGTTTTTTTATGCCCGCGCGGCGGGGCCCCGCGGGCCGTTTCCTTTACGGAAATCAACAAGAACCTATTGATTTCATGGACATCAGCACGATCTTCTGATCGGCCCTACAATAGCGGCTAAAGCTTTTTGGAGAGTTCGCATGAACGCTGTTACCGAATCCGCAGCAACGACCACCGAAATGCCGGTACCGTTCGTCTTCACCGACGCCGCGGCCGACAAGGTCAAGCAACTGATCGACGAAGAGGGCAATCCCGACCTGAAGCTGCGCGTATTCGTGCAGGGCGGCGGCTGCTCGGGCTTCCAGTATGGCTTCACGTTCGACGAGGAAGTCAACGAGGACGACACCGTGATGAACAAGAACGGCGTCCAGCTCCTGATCGACTCGATGAGCTACCAGTATCTGGTCGGCGCCGAGATCGACTACAAGGACGACCTCAACGGCGCCCAGTTCGTGATCAAGAACCCGAACGCAACGACCACCTGCGGGTGCGGCTCGTCGTTCTCGGTCTGAACGCACGACGGATCCTGTCCGGTTCGCCAGAATGAAAAACGGGGCTTCATGCCCCGTTTTTTTGTGCCCATGCGCTGCGCGAACCGCTTCCTTCGGCCTTCCGTCAGCGCGGATAAAGCGCGCCTAGCACGCGCGCATCCGCGGCACCCGTCACGCTCGCAAGGTTGCCGGGCTGGCGCGCGGTGAAGCGATACGCGAGCCACGCGAACGCGAGCGCTTCGACCTGTTGCGGCGGCACGCCGAGCGCGGCCGTCGTCTCCACCGTCGCCGGCACGCCGGCCTCGCGCAGCGCTTCCGCGAGCGCGGCGAGCAGCACCGGATTGCGGGCGCCGCCGCCGCAGACGAACACGGCCTTGCAATCCGTCGCGTGTTGCGCGACTTCGCGGGCGACCGAGACGGCGGTGAGCGCCGTCAGCGTTGCCTGGACGTGTTCCGGCGCGACCTGCGCGAACGCGGCGAGCTTCGCGTCGAGCCACGCGGGATTGAACAAGTCGCGGCCGGTGCTTTTCGGCGGCAGCGCGGCGAAGTAGGGCTCGTCGAGCAGCGCGTCGAGCAGCGGCGCGTGCACCGTGCCGCGCGCGGCGAACTTGCCGCCGTCGTCGTATGGCTTGCCGAGGTGGCGGGTCGCCCATGCGTCGAGCAGCGCGTTCGCGGGCCCGCAGTCGAAGCCGCGCACGTCGCCGCCATCACCGGGCAGGATCGTGATGTTGCTGATGCCGCCGAGGTTGCAGACGACCCGCGTCTCGCCCGGCGCGCCGAACATCGTCGCATGGAACGCAGGCGCGAGCGGCGCGCCGTGGCCGCCTGCCGCGACGTCGCGGCTGCGGAAATCGGCGATCACGTCGATGTGGGCCAGCTCGGCGAGCAGTGCCGGATTGTTGAGCTGGCGCGTGTAGCCGCGCTCGGGACGGTGCCGGACCGTCTGGCCGTGCACGCCGATCGCGCGGATCTCGTCGCGCGACAGGCCGGCGGTGCGCTGCAACTCGTGACAGCACACCGCGTAGCGCGCGACGAGCGCGTTCGCCGCGAGCGATTCGCGGTCGATCTCGTTGTCGCCGGGCTGCTGCAGCGCGAACAGCGCGTCGCGCAGCGATTGCGCGAAGCCGACGAAGGCTTCCGCGAGCACGACCGGCGCGCGGCCGGTCTCGAAACGCACGGCGACGCCGTCGACGCCGTCCATGCTGGTTCCCGACATCAGCCCGAAGTAGATGCCGTCGGCCGGATGGGCGGGTTGCGGATGTCGTTGCGGCACGTTGGGTTCTCCTGGATCGAGCGGCGCGGGCCGGTGCCGCGCGCCTTGCGCCCGATTATCCGCGCAACCTGACGCATCGTTAAGCGATGCACGCGCAAGTTATGGGAAAATCCCTGTCTTTGCGACATTCTTCCTGGCACCGATGAGCACCGAACCCAGTTCCAAGCCTGTTTTCCCGATCACCGACGAAGTCCGCCATGCGCTCGCCGTCACGAAGCGCGGCGTCGACGAACTGCTGATCGAGGAAGAGTTCGCGCAGAAGCTCGCGCGCAGCGCGGCCACCGGCACGCCGCTGCGCATCAAGCTCGGCCTCGATCCGACCGCGCCCGACATCCACATCGGCCATACGGTCGTGTTGAACAAGATGCGTCAGCTGCAGGATCTCGGCCACACCGTGATCTTCCTGATCGGCGATTTCACGTCGCTGATCGGCGACCCGTCGGGCCGCAACGCGACGCGTCCGCCGCTCACGCGCGAACAGATCGAATCGAACGCGAAGACCTACTTCGAACAGGCCGCGCTCGTGCTCGACCGCGCAAAGACCGAAATTCGCTACAACAGCGAATGGTCGATGCCGCTCGGCGCGGACGGGATGATCAAGCTCGCGTCGCGCTATACGGTCGCGCGGATCCTCGAGCGCGAGGATTTCACGAAGCGCTTCCAGAGCGGCGTGCCGATCTCGATCCACGAATTCCTGTACCCGCTGATGCAGGGTTACGACTCGGTCGCGCTGAACGCCGACCTCGAACTCGGCGGCACCGACCAGAAGTTCAACCTGCTCGTCGGCCGCGAACTGCAGAAGCAGTACGGCCAGGAACAGCAGTGCATTCTGACGATGCCGCTGCTCGAAGGCCTCGACGGCGTCGAGAAGATGTCGAAGTCGAAGGGCAACTACGTCGGCATCAGCGAGAAGCCGACCGACATGTTCGGCAAGCTGATGAGCATCTCGGACACGCTGATGTGGCGTTACTTCGAACTGCTGTCGTTCCGCGGCCTCGACGAAATCGCCGGCTTCAAGCGCGAAGCCGAAGGCGGCCGCAATCCGCGCGACTTCAAGGTGCTGCTCGCGCAGGAAATCGTCGCGCGCTTCCACTCGCAGGCCGACGCCGAGCGTGCGCTCGAAGATTTCAATCATCGCGCGAAGGGCGGCGTGCCGGACGACATCCCATCGGTCACGCTCGCGGGCGCGCCGCTCGCGATCGGCCAGCTGCTGAAGCAGGTGGGCCTCGTGCCGTCGACGAGCGAAGCGCTGCGCAACATCGAGCAGGGCGGCGTGAAGATCGACGGTGCGACGGTGTCCGACAAGGGCCTGAAGGTCGAGGCCGGCGAGTTCGTCGTTCAGGTCGGCAAGCGCCGCTTCGCGCGCGTCACGCTGACCGCATGATCGCGCTGATCCAGCGCGTGAAGCGCGCCGACGTGCGCGTCGGCGACCGCACGACGGGCGAGATCGGCGCAGGGCTGCTCGCGCTCGTCTGCGCGGAGCGCGGCGACACCGAGGCCGCGGCCGACAAGCTGCTCGCGAAGCTGCTCGGCTATCGCGTGTTCAGCGACGCGGCCGGCAAGATGAACCTGCCGGTGTCGAACATCGACGGCGCGGGCGGCGCCGGCGGCCTGCTGCTCGTGTCGCAGTTCACGCTCGCGGCCGATACCAACAGCGGGCTGCGGCCGAGCTTCACGCCGGCTGCGCCGCCCGACGAAGGCGCGCGCCTGTTCGACTATTTCGTCGCGGCCGCGCGCGAGCGTCATCCGGTCGTCGAGACGGGCGAATTCGGCGCCGACATGCAGGTGTCGCTCGTCAACGACGGCCCCGTGACGTTCTGGCTGCAAGTGCGGCCCTGATTCTTTCCCGGAGACGCGCCGCGATGGCCACCACGCAGATTCTCTTCATTCGTCATGGCGAGACGGCCTGGAACCGCATCAAGCGCATCCAGGGCCATATCGACATTCCGCTGGCCGACACGGGGCTCGCGCAGGCGCAGCGGCTGGCCGTCCGGCTCGCGCGGGACGCGCATGAAGGGCAGCGCATCGACGCGATCTATTCGAGCGACCTGATGCGCGCGCAGCAGACCGCGCAACCCTTTGCCGATGCGCTCGGGCTGCCGCTGCGGTTGCGCGAAGGGCTGCGCGAACGTGCGTACGGCGTGTTCCAGGGGCATGACAGCACCGAGATCGAGACGCTGTTTCCGGACGCCTACGCTGCTTGGCAGACGCGCGACCCGGGTTTCGCGCCGGACGGTGGCGAGTCGCAGCGCGAGTTCTATCATCGCGTGCTGCATGCGCTCGAGCCGATCGTCGCCGCGCATCCGGGCGGGCGCATCGCATGCGTCGCGCACGGCGGCGTGCTCGATTGCGTGTATCGCTTCGCAAACGGTCTCGACCTCTCGGCACCGCGCAGCTATCAGTTGCTCAACACCAGCATCAACGTCGTCGATTACGTCGATGGCCGTGCGCAAGTCGTGCAATGGGCCGACGTGTCGCATCTGGATACCGCGAGCGACGACGACGGGTATCGCAAGGTACTTTGATTTTGATGCGGTCATGCCGGTGCCGCCGGCGTGATCGGGCGGGGGTGGCCCCCTCCATTTCAGGTTTGGTGCGGCAGTGCCTGGCGCGTCCTGTAGCCGAGCGCGTACGCGATCCTGCCGGGCTTGTCGGCCGTAATCGGCTGGCGCAGCTTGTCGAATTCTCCTTTCGGGTACTTCTTGCCGCCATCGATCGCATCGACGCGGCGGTCACGGGAATATCACGGTCACGGCAATTGAAATGATCCGAAGAAACGGATCGTCAGGCGGGCGGGGTACCGTCGGGCGGCGTCGCCGTTGCGCGTCGGCGTGCGCGTTTCGAGGCGCCGTTGACGAGCGCCCAGCGCAGCACGGGCGCGACCGCCCTGACACCGGGCCGGACCACCGCGCGTCGCAATGGCGCGAACGTCGATACGCCGAGCATGCGCTGCGCCCAGTGCGGCAGCAGGTCTATGCCCGCGTGCATGATCAGTGACGCGGCCGGCCTCAGCGCGGGCGTGGAGATCGGCACATTCAGCAGGATGTCCATAACGTCGAAGGTGCGTGGCCCTGCTTCGAGTTCGGATTGCATGCGCGTGAAGTAGGCCGCCACTTCCGCACGCGAACGGGGAACATCCCGGGCGCCGAGCAGCTCGGCGATCAATGCCGTCTCGGCGTAGTAGCCGTCCTGCTGCTCGCCCGACAGCGACGGATTCACATAGCGCAAATGTGCGGCGAGGAAGCTCGATACTTCCGCGACATGCACCCAGGTCAGCAACGCCGGATCGTCGGCTCGGTACGGCCTGCCGCCGGGCGCGGTACCCGATACGCGCGCGTGGATCGTTTTTACGCGCTCGATCAGCGCGAGTGCGTCCGCGCGGCTGCCGAACGTCGTGCCCGTGATGAACGTTGCGGTGCGCCGCAAGCGGCCGAGGATGTCGGTGCGAAACGACGAGTGATCCCAGACGCCCGCGAGCGCGAGCGGATGGAGCGCCTGCAGCAGCAGCGCGGCGATGCCGCCCGTCATCATCGACGTGAAATCGGCATGCACGCGCCAGCAGATGGCGTCGGGGCCGAACAGCCCCGGGTCTCCGGGTGGCGACGACAGGTCGATCGACGGGCCGCCGCCGCCCGTCGTCAGGTGCGTGATGCCGGCCACGAGCCGCTTGCGGATCGGTTCGACCCAGCGCGGGCCCGGCGTGGGCGTGGCGGGGTGCGGGCTGGGTGGCGTGGTCATGGCACGTGTGGCGTGGGCGGCGGGTTACTTCCCGTCGGCGGTATCCCACATTCCGCGTTCGGTATTGCCGGCATCGGGCGCGGAGAGCCCGAAGTGGCGGTACGTGAGCAGTGTCGCGACGCGCCCGCGCGGCGTGCGCTGCAGGAAGCCCTGCTGGATCAGGTATGGTTCGAGCACGTCCTCGATCGTGTCGCGCTCCTCGCCGATCGCCGCCGCGAGGTTGTCGATACCGACCGGGCCGCCGTCGAACTTGTGCAGGATCGCCTCGAGCAGCTTGCGGTCCATCAGGTCGAAGCCGACCGGATCGACGTCGAGCATCGCGAGCGCGGCGTCGGCCACGGCCGCGGTGATCTGGCCGTCGGCCTTCACTTCCGCATAGTCGCGCACGCGGCGCAGCAGCCGGTTCGCGATCCGTGGCGTGCCGCGCGAGCGCTTCGCGATTTCCAGTGCGCCGTTCGGATCGATCTGTGCGTTCAGCAGCGACGCCGAGCGCCGCACGATGCGCGACAGCTGGTCGGCATCGTAGAACTCGAGGCGCGCGACGATCCCGAAGCGATCGCGCAGCGGGTTGGTCAGCATCCCCGCACGCGTGGTCGCGCCGACCAGCGTGAACGGCTGCAGGTCGAGCTTCACGCTGCGCGCGGCCGGCCCTTCGCCGATCATGATGTCGATCTGGTAATCCTCGAGCGCCGGATACAGGATTTCCTCGACGACCGGCGACAGCCGGTGGATTTCGTCGATGAACAGCACGTCGTTCGCTTCGAGGTTGGTCAGCAGCGCGGCGAGATCGCCCGCGCGCTCGAGCACGGGGCCCGAGGTCTGGCGCAGATTCACGCCCATCTCGCGCGCGATGATGTGCGCGAGAGTGGTCTTGCCGAGGCCCGGCGGTCCGAACAGCAGCACGTGGTCGAGCGGCTCGGAGCGGCGCTTCGCGGCCTCGATGAAGATCTCGAGCTGGCCGCGCACCTTTTCCTGGCCGACGTAGTCGTCGAGCTGGCGCGGCCGCAGCGCGCGTTCGAACACCTCCTCATGCGACGAGGCGGGCGTGGCGGCGATGATCCGCTCGGCGGCGAGTTTGTCGGTTTCAATCATGCGGCCATTGTACCGCGCGCGGTCACGCGGTCGAACTGGCCGAACGGCCGACTGGTGCGCGCCGCACGGCGGCGCGACACTGGCTCCGAAAGCCGGTTCGGGCGGGTGTTACGCCTTCGACAGTGCCTTGAGCGCGAGCTTGATGCCCTCGGACACGCCGGTGCCGGCCGGCACGTTCTTGATCGCGGCGAGGCCTTCCTTTTCTGAGTAGCCGAGCGCGAGCAGCGCGTTGAGGATGTCGGTCGCGTGATCGGACTGGGATGCGGCGCCGGCGAGCGCACCGAGGTCCGCGCCGAGCTTGCCCTTCAGCTCGAGCAGCAGGCGCTCGGCGGTCTTCTTGCCGATGCCGGGCAGGCGCGTGAGACGTGCGGCGTCCTGCATCGTCACCGCTTGCGCGAGTTCCTGCACGCTCATGCCGGACAGCACGGCCAGCGCCATGCGCGCGCCGATACCGGTGATCTTCAGCAGTTCGCGGAAGGTCGTGCGCTCCTGCGGCGTCAGGAAGCCGTACAGCAGGTGCGCGTCCTCGCGCACGATCTGCTGTGTGAGAAGCACGACGCGCTCGCCGGTCTGCGGCAGGTTGTAGAAGGTGCTCATCGGCACGTCGATCTCGTAGCCGACGCCATTGCAGTCGACGAGCAGGTGGGGCGGGTTCTTTTCGAGCAGGATGCCGGCGATGCGACCGATCATGGATGGCGGGAAGCGAGGAAGAAAGCGCGAGTGTAGCGCAGGTGCGGCGCAATGCCGATGGGTTGGCCTTCAGGTCGGGGCGATGCGACACGCGTGCGTGATGCAGGGCGATGAGGCGATCGGGTGGGCAGGGCGGTCGCAGGCGCAATGCGCGACGCGCCGTAGACATGCGTGCCGTTTGCGTCAGCCGACGAGCCGTCCGCGCCGCACCCGCAGCCCCTTTTTCGCGAGCGCCGGCGCGAGGCCGCTGATCGTGCCGAGCGTATTACCGCTGTGCGCATGGCAGATCGCCATCCCGAGCGCATCGGCCGCGTCGCTGCCGGGCTGGCCCGTGAGATTGAGCAGCCGCGTGACCATCTCCTGCATCTGCGACTTGGTCGCGCGGCCGTAACCGACGACGGCCTGCTTCAGTTGCAGCGCGGTGTATTCGGCCACCGGCAAGCCGCCGGCGACGAGCCCGCAGATCGCGGCGCCGCGCGCCTGACCGAGCAGCAGTGTCGACTGCGGGTTCACGTTGACGAACACCTGCTCGATCGCGGCCTGGTCGGGCGCGTGTTCGCGCACGAGCGTCGATACGCCCTGGAAGATCGTGCCGAGTCGGGTGGCCAGGTCGGCCGTTGGCGTGCGGATCACGCCGCTCGCGACATAGGCGAGCCGATGGCCGCTGACGTCGATGATGCCGAAGCCGGTGACGCGCAGGCCGGGGTCGATGCCGAGAATTCGCATGAGTGAGGAGAAAAACCTGATGCAGCGATACTACAACGAATGGTGTGCGGTGCCGGCCGCATGGTCGTGTGCGCCGGCGCCGCGCAATAAAAAACCCGGCGGGTGTGATGCCGCCGGGTTTGCATTCAGCGGCCGCGCGGGCCGCGTGCGATCAGTGACGGAAGTGACGCACGCCCGTCAGGACCATCGCGATGCCGTGTTCGTCGGCCGCCGCGATCACTTCGTCGTCGCGCATCGAGCCGCCCGGCTGGATCACGCAGGTCGCGCCAGCCGCCACGACGACGTCGAGGCCGTCGCGGAACGGGAAGAACGCATCCGACGCGACGGCAGAGCCGGCCAGCGTAAGGCCCGCGTTCTGTGCCTTGATGCTCGCGATGCGCGCGGAATCGACGCGGCTCATCTGGCCGGCGCCGACGCCGAGCGTCATGCCGTTGGCGCAGAACACGATCGCGTTCGACTTCACGTACTTCGCGACGCGCCATGCGAACAGCAGGTCGTCCATTTCCTTCGCGGTCGGTTGACGCTTCGTGACGACGCGCAGCTCGCTCGGCTGCACGTTCTTCGAATCGAGCGACTGCACGAGCAGGCCGCCGCCCACGCGCTTCAGGTCGAACGCGTTATGACCGTCGCCCAGCGCGATTTCGAGCAGGCGCACGTTCTGCTTCGCGGCGAACACCTGCTTCGCGGCGTCCGAGAACGACGGCGCGATCAGCACTTCGACGAACTGCTTCGCCACCGCCTGCGCGGCCGTCTCGTCGACTTCGCGATTGAACGCGATGATGCCGCCGAATGCCGACGTCGGGTCGGTCTGGAATGCCTTCGCGTACGCATCGGCCGAGTCGTTGCCGACCGCGACGCCGCACGGGTTCGCATGCTTGATGATCACGCAGGCCGGCGCGTCGAACGTCTTCACGCATTCCCACGCCGCGTCCGAATCCGCGATGTTGTTGTACGACAGCTCCTTGCCCTGCAGCTGGCGGTAGTTCGCCAGCGCGCCGGCCGGTGCCGCGAGGTCGCGGTAGAACGCTGCGCTCTGGTGCGGGTTCTCGCCGTAGCGCAGGTCCTGAACCTTGTCGAACGCCATGTTCAGCGTGGCCGGGTACGCGCTGCGCGATGCGTGCTGCAGCTCGTCGGTCAGGCTCGTCAGGTAGTTCGTGATCGCGCCGTCGTATTGCGCCGTGTGCGCGAACACCTTGGTCGCGAGACGGAAGTTGGTCGCGTAGCCGAGCGCGTTGCCGTTCGCCTTCATTTCGTCGAGCACGACCGCGTAGTCGGCCGGATCGACGACGACCGTCACGTCGCGGTGGTTCTTCGCGGCCGAGCGCAGCATCGTCGGGCCGCCGATGTCGATGTTCTCGATCGCGTCGGCGAGCGTGCAGTCGTCCTTCGCGATCGTCGCGACGAACGGATACAGGTTCACGACCAGCAGGTCGATCGTCGGGATGCCGTGCTGCTCCAGCGCCTGCATGTGCTCGGGCAGGTCGCGGCGGGCGAGGATGCCGCCGTGCACCTTCGGGTGGAGCGTCTTCACGCGCCCATCGAGCATTTCCGGAAAGCCCGTGTAGTCGGCCACTTCGGTAACGGGCAGGCCCGCGTCGGCGAGGAGTTTCGCGGTGCCGCCGGTCGACAGTAGCTTGACGCCGAGGTCGGACAGCGACTTCGCGAAGTCGACGATGCCGGTCTTGTCGGAAACGGAAATGAGCGCTTGCTTGATCATGATGGAACCACCAATAGCCAGGGAAACGGGGACGGGACGGCTGCCTACAGCAGGCCGTGCTGCTGCAGCTTCTTGCGCAGCGTATTGCGATTGATGCCGAGGTACTCGGCGGCGAGCGACTGGTTGCCGCCGGCCTGTACGAGCACGACCTCGAGCATCGGCTTTTCGACGCAGGACATCACCATTTCATAGACGTCGTGCGGATTGGAGCCGTCTAGATCCCGGAAATACACGTCCAGGCTCTCGCGGACACATTGTTCGATGTTGTGCTTGCTCATGCTGCTAACTGGTTATGGTCGTCCGACTCGCCCTGGCCGTTTTCCTCTTCGTCATCGACGTAGACGAGGTGGTCCGACAGCGCTTTTTGCGCCTCGAAGAATGCATTGACGGCGGCGAGCTGCTCGCGGGTGGAATCGAGCGTGTTCATCCTGTGCCGGAACCCGTTGGCACCGGAAAGGCCGCGAGTGTACCAGCCGATGTGCTTGCGCGCAGTACGGACGCCGGTGAATTCACCATAGAACGCGTAGTGGTCTTCCAGGTGTTCGTTCATCACGTGCTGGATCTCGTCGATCCGCGGCGGGGGCAGCAGCTCGCCGGTTTGCAGGAAATGATCGATTTCACGGAACAGCCAGGGCCGACCTTGCGCGGCACGACCGATCATCAGTGCGTCGGCGCCGGTTGCGTCGAGCACGGCCTTCGCTTTCGCCGGCGACGTGATGTCGCCGTTCGCGACGACCGGGATGTGCACGGCCGCCTTCACGGCCGCGATGGTGTCGTATTCCGCGTCGCCGCGGTAGAGGTCGGCGCGCGTGCGGCCGTGCACGGTCAGCATCGAGATGCCGGCCGCCTCGGCGAGGCGCGCGACCGTGATCGCGTTCTTGTGCTCGCGATCCCAGCCGGTGCGGATCTTCAGCGTGACGGGCACCGCATCCGGCCCCGTGCCGACCGCCGCGACGACGGCCTCGACGATCCGCTGCACGAGCGGCTCGTTCTGCAGCAGCGCGGAGCCGGCCGCGACGTTGCAGACCTTCTTCGCCGGGCAGCCCATGTTGATGTCGATGATCTGCGCGCCGTTGTCGACGTTGTAGCGGGCGGCTTCGGCCATCATCGCCGGATCGGCGCCGGCGATCTGCACCGCGATCGGCTCGACTTCGCCTTCGTGGTTCGCTCGCCGCATCGTCTTCGCGCTCTTCCACAGCTGTGCATTGGACGCGACCATCTCGGACACGGCGTATCCGGCCCCCAGCCGCTTGCACAGCTGGCGGAACGGGCGATCCGTCACCCCGGCCATCGGGGCGACGAACAGGTTGTTACGCAATACGTGAGGGCCGATAACGGGCATCGCAATGGCACCGCCCGCGAGCGCCGGGCGTCGCGGGCAAAAAAGGGCGGAGGGAAAACGCGCATTTTACCGTATTCCCATGCCCCGCCGATTTGACCCGGTTTGCACGGCGCCGACGACACGCAACGCGCGCCGCGCCGCGCGTCAGTTGCGCTGGCCGAACATCATCTGGCGCGCGATCGCCTTCTTCAGCGGCGGTACGAATTCGAGTGCGGTGAGCGCCGCGCCGCGCAACAGCGGAAGGGGGCCGGTGTCGACCGTGAACAACCGCGCGAGCGTGTCGGTCGCGCCGATCGTGAAGCGCCGGTCGAGTGCACGCCGCGCGTTGAAGGTTGCGAGCGCGGTCGGTTCGAAGCCTTGGGTGGACAGCGCGTCGACGAGCGTATGCGCATCGCGCAGCCCGAGATTGAGCCCCTGGCCGGCGACCGGATGCAGCGTTTGCGCGGCGTTGCCGACGATCGCGATGCGCCCGTTGACGAGCGTTTGTGCCGCGTTCAGCCCGAGCGGGAACGAGGCGCGCCCCGCGATCGCGACGAACTGCCCCATCCGCTCGCCAAAGGCAGCGCCGAGTTCGCGCAGGAACGCGTCGTCGGGAAGGCCGGCGCGGCGGGCAGCTTCGTCGGGCGTGCAGCACCATACGAGCGAATACTCGGCCTGGCGTGGGCCACCGAGCGGCAGCAGCGCGAGCGGGCCTTCGTGCGTGAAGCGTTCCCATGCGACGTTCGGGCGCGGCGCCGAGACCGTGACCGTGCCGACGATCGCGGTCTGACCGTAGTCGCGGCGATGCTTGCCGGTATCGGCCTGCTGTTCGTGGAACAGCCCGCCTTCGGCGTTGATGACGATGCGCGCGCGCAGCGTACGCTCGCCTTGCGGACCGTCGAGCGTCAGCGTGACGCCGTCGGCGTCCTGTTGCGGCGTGCGTGCGGTGGTCGACGTGAGCCAGTCGACGCGCGTGCCGCGCACGGCCTGCGCGAGCGCCTGCACGATCGAACCGTAGCGCACGACGTAGCCGAGCGCGGCGAGGTCGTGCTCGTCGCGGTCGATCAGCGTGCGGCCGAAATGGCCGCGCTGCGACACGTGGATGTGTTCGATCGGCGTCGCGTCGCCCGGCCATCCGAGCGTGTCGAGTAGCACGCGGCTGCCGTGCGATACGGCGATCGCGCGCGGGTCGTTCGCGCTCGCGGCCGGCTCGCGCGCGTCGATCAGCGCGATCGACGCGTGCTGCGTCGCGCTGCGGCGGGCGAGCCAGCCGGCGAGCGCGAGCCCGACGGGGCCGGCGCCGACGATGGCGAGATCGTAGTCCGGCGTGGCCGGGGAGGAAGCGGTCGTCATCAATGTTCGTGAAACGGGGTAACGGTCAACGGCGGTCAACAGCGAGTCGACGGTGGCTCGACAGCGGGGCGAGGGCAACCTGCGGCACGCTCACGCGCCGTGCGCCGCGCCAGCGCGCATCAACGCCTCGATCTCGGCAGCCGCCACCGGCACGTCGCGCGTGATCAGCTCGCAACCGTGCTCGCGCACGATCGCGTCGTCCTCGATGCGGATGCCGATGTTCCAGTATTCGGACGGCACGTCGTCGGCGGCCCGCACGTACAGGCCCGGCTCGACGGTAAGCGTCATGCCGGGTTTCAGCGTGCGCCACGGCAACGCGCCGTCGGCGTCGCGCGCGGCGAGCCGCTCGCGGTAGTCGCCGCAATCGTGCACGTCCATGCCGATCCAGTGGCCCGTGCGGTGCATGTAGAAGCGTGCGTATGCGCGCTCGGCGATCACGTCGTCGACGTTCGAGAAGCGCGTCTTCGGGATGATGCCCGTATCGAGCAGCCCTTGCGCCAGCACACGCACGGCCGCGTCGTGCGGTGCCTCGAACGATACGCCCGCGCGCGTCGCGTCGATTGCGGCCTGCTGCGCGGCGAGCACGATGTCGTACAGCGTGCGCTGCGCGGGCGAGAAGCGCCCGTTGGCCGGGAACGTGCGCGTGATGTCCGACGCGTAGCCGTCGAGTTCGCACGCGGCATCGATCAGGATCAGGTCGCCGTCCTGCGCGGCCGCGTTGCCGGCCGGGTAGTGCAGCACGCACGCGTTCGCGCCGGCCGCGACGATCGAGCCATACGCGGGCGCCTGCGCGCCATGCTTGCGGAACGTGTACAGCAGCTCGGCCTCGAGTTCGTATTCGCGGATCCCCGGGCGGCACACCTGCATCGCGCGACGGTGCGCGAGCGCGGAGATGTGCGCGGCGCGCATCATGATTGCGAGTTCGTGTTCGTCCTTCACGAGCCGCATGTCGTCGACGAGCGGCGTGAGGTCGAGCAGCGCGTCCGGCGCGGCGACACCTGTGCGCGCCTGCGCACGCACCGCATCGATCCAGCCGGCGAGCTGGCGGTCGAACTCGGCCGAGGCGCCGAACCGATAGTGCACGGTGCCCGCATCGGCGAGCAGGCGCGGCATTTCGGTGTCGATCACGTCGACCGCGTAGGCCGCGTCGAAGCCGAATGCATCGCGCGCGGCCTCGGGTCCGTAATGGAAACCTTCCCAGATCTCGCGATCGGCATTCTTCGCGCGGCAGAACAGGATCGATTCCGGCGTGCCTTGCGACCCGGCGGCATTCAGCACGAGCACGGCATCCGGCTCGGTGAAGCCCGTCAGGTAGTGGAAGTAGCTGTCATGCCGGTACGGGAAGGCCGTATCGCGGTTGCGCAGCATTTCCGGCGCGGTGGGAACGATGGCGACGCCGCCGCCCGCGGCGCGCAGTGCGGCAAGCACGCGTTCGCGGCGCTGGCGGTAGACGTCGACGGCGATGGCGGTATCGAGGGGCGCATTCATCGTGCGATTGTAGCGCCGCCGGACGCGGTGTGTGAGAGGCGCGGCTGCAAGCCGCGCCGGACGGGGCTCGGCGACGGCTGTTGCAAACCATCCACAGGCCGGACGGGCAGATTTTCTGCCCGGCCACGCCGGCCGGTTATGATCGGCGACAACGTATACTCTCGGCGGTTCCCTTAAAAAGGCAGATGATGAAATTAATCGGTTCGCTCAGCAGCCCGTACGTCCGAAAGGCGCGGATCGTGCTTGCTGAAAAGAAGATCGACTACAAGCTGGAGCTCGAGAACGTATGGGCGCCGGATACGAACATTCATGCATCGAATCCGCTCGGCAAGGTCCCGTGTCTCGTGATGGAGGATGGTGCCGCGGTGTTCGATTCCCGCGTGATCTGCGAATACGTCGATACGCTGTCGCCGGTCGGCAAGCTGATTCCGCCGTCGGGGCGCGAACGTGTCGAAGTGCGGTGCTGGGAAGCGCTGGGTGACGGCGTGCTCGACGCGGCCGTGGCGATTCGTCTCGAACACACGTTGCGCGACGAAGCGCAGCGCAGCGCGAGCTGGGTCTCGCGTCAGCAGCGCAAGATCGACGACGCGCTCGTCGCGATGTCGCAGGGCATCGGCGGCAAGACGTGGTGCGTCGGCAATCATTACACGCTCGCCGACATCGCACTCGGCTGCGCGCTCGGCTACCTCGACTTCCGGATGCCCGAACTCAACTGGCGCGACCGCCATCCGAACCTCGACAAGCATTTCGTGAAGCTGTCGCAGCGGCAGACGTTCGTCGACACGCTGCCGCAGGGCTGACCGACCGCCGACGGCGGATCGCGCAGACAAAAGAAAAGCGCCCCGCGGGGCGCTTTTCTTATGGCGAGCCGCCCGTCGGCTGGCGATCGCGTTACTCGATCGACGTGTAAACGGTTTCGCCGAGCACGAACGAATCGCTGCGCGCGATCGGCCACCACTTGTCGTACAGCGTATAGCCGCAGGTCTGGCCGTCGAGCAGCGCGCCGGGCTTCAGGTACTTCAGCAGCTGCGACATCAGCCGCACCTCGTGCGGCGCGACCCGCTGCACGATGTGATGCGCGCGCAGCTCGGACGGATGGCCGAGGCCGGCCGCCTGCACGAGTTCCTGCAGCGCATGCAGCGTATTGCGGTGGAAGTTGTACACGCGCTCGGCCTTGTCGGGCACGACGATGGCGCGCTGGCGCACCGGGTCCTGCGTGGCGACGCCGGTCGGGCAGCGGTCGGTGTGGCAGTGCTGAGCCTGGATGCAGCCGACCGCGAACATGAAGCCGCGCGCCGAATTCACCCAGTCCGCGCCGATCGCGAGCGTGCGCGCGATGTCGAACGCGGTGATGATCTTGCCGCTCGCGCCGATCTTCACGCGGTCGCGCACGCCGATGCCGACGAGCGTGTTGTGCACCAGCAGCAGCCCTTCCTGCAGCGGCACGCCGACGTGATCGGTGAATTCGAGCGGCGCCGCGCCGGTGCCGCCTTCCGCGCCGTCGACGACGATGAAGTCCGGCACGATGCCCGTCTCGACCATCGCCTTCGCGATCCCGAAGAATTCCCACGGATGGCCGATGCACAGCTTGAAGCCGGTCGGCTTGCCGCCGGACAGCGTGCGCAACCGCTCGACGAATTCGAGCAGCCCGCGCGGTGTCGAGAATTCCGAGTGCGTCGCGGGCGAGATGCAGTCCTTGCCCATCGGCACGCCGCGTGTCTCGGCGATCTCGGGCGTGATCTTCGCGGCCGGCAGCACGCCGCCGTGGCCCGGCTTCGCGCCTTGCGACAGCTTGATCTCGATCATCTTGACCTGCGGATCGGCGGCCTGCTTCGCGAACTTGTCCGGATTGAACGTGCCGTCGTCGTTGCGGCAGCCGAAGTAGCCGGATGCGATTTCCCAGATGATGTCGCCGCCGTTCTCGCGGTGGTACTTCGACAGCGAGCCTTCGCCGGTGTCGTGCGCAAATCCGCCTTTCTTCGCGCCGAGGTTCAGCGAGCGGATCGCGTTCGCGGACAGCGAGCCGAAGCTCATCGCCGAGATGTTGAAGATCGAGATGTCGTACGGCTGCGCGCGGTTTGCGCCGACCCGGATGCGGAAGTCATGGTTCGGCAGCTTCGTCGGCGCGAGCGAGTGGCTGATCCATTCGTGCGCGACGGCCTTCACGTTCAGCTCGGTACCGTACGGGCGATTGTCGGCGACGTTCTTCGCGCGCTGGTAGACGAGGCTGCGCTGCGCGCGCGAGAACGGCTTCTCGTCGGTGTCGTCCTCGACGAAATACTGGCGGATCTCGGGGCGGATGAACTCGAACAGGAAGCGGAAATGGCCCCAGAGCGGGTAATTGCGCAGGATCGCGTGGCGGTCCTGGTTCAGGTCGTACAGGCCGAGAGCGACGAGGGCGACGGGGAGGATGATCCACAGCCAGGAAAGCACGTGGATCGACGCGAGTGCGGCCGCGGCAACGAGCAGCAGGACGGCACACCACATCGCGAGGTAGCGTCGTGAAAGCATGGGGGCTCCGTAAGCATCTTGAAATGCCGCCATGCGTACGCTGCGCGGCGGCGCACCGGCCGCGGCGGAATCGTGTTCCGCCGGGCGCGGCGTGCCGCAAGTCTAAACCGAATGGATGTCAGCGTGCTTCCGCGAGTGCGCCCGCGTGCGTTGCCGCAGGCGCCGTCTGGCCGGGCTGGCCGGTGGCCGCGAACTCGATGATGCCGCCGCCGAGGCAGATCTCGCCGTCGTACAGCACGGCCGACTGGCCGGGCGTGACCGCCCATTGCGCGTCGTCGAACGCGAGCGAGAAGCGCTCGCCGTCGGCCCGGCCGAACGTGCAGGCCGCATCGGCCTGCCGGTAGCGCGTCTTCGCCCCGCACGAGAAGCCGTCGGCCGGTGGCTCGCCCGCGACCCAGCTCACGTTGCCGGCGACGAGCTCGCGCGATAGCAGCCACGGGTGGTCGTGGCCCTGCACGACGTACAGCGTGTTCGACGCGATGTCCTTCGCCGCGACGAACCACGGTTCGCCGCTGCCGTCCTTGCTGCCGCCGAGGCCGATGCCCTTGCGCTGGCCGAACGTGTAGAACGCGAGGCCGATGTGCTCGCCGACCACCTTGCCGTCGGGCGTCTTCATCGGGCCGGGTTTCGTCGGAAGATAGCGGTTCAGGAAGTCGCGGAACGGCCGTTCGCCGATGAAGCAGATGCCGGTCGAGTCCTTCTTCTTCGCGTTCGGCAGGCCGATCTGCGCGGCGATCTCGCGCACCTTCGTCTTCGGGATCTCGCCGAGCGGGAACATCGTCTTCGACAGCTGCGCCTGGTTCAGCCGGTGCAGGAAGTACGACTGGTCCTTCGTGTGATCGAATGCCTTCAGCAGTTCGAAGCGACCGTCGCGCTCGCGCACGCGCGCGTAGTGGCCGGTTGCGATCATTTCCGCGTCGAGCGACATCGCGTGGTCGAGGAACGCCTTGAACTTGATCTCGGCGTTGCACAGCACGTCCGGGTTCGGCGTGCGGCCGGCCGAGTATTCGCGCAGGAATTCGGCGAACACGCGGTCCTTGTATTCGGCCGCGAAGTTCACGGCTTCCACGTCGATGCCGATCAGGTCGGCCACCGACACCACGTCGATCCAGTCCTGGCGCGTCGAGCAGTATTCGCCGTCGTCGTCGTCTTCCCAGTTCTTCATGAACAGGCCGACCACGTCGTACCCCTGTTCCTTCAGCAGCCACGCGGTCACCGACGAATCGACGCCGCCCGACATGCCCACTACTACACGGCGCTTGCTCATTTGTTTACCGCCTGACGGTCGAATGCTTCCGGGCGCGGCGCGACCGAATGCGTGTGCACGAAATCGAGCGGAATGCGCCGCCCGGCGAGATAGTCGTCGACGCAGCGCATCACCGCCGGCGAGCGGTGGCGCTCGCTGCACGCGCGCAGTTCGTCGGCGCTCATCCACAGCGTGCGTACGATGCCGTCGTCGAGCATGTGGCCCGGCAGCGGTTCGCCGGCCGTGCCGCAGAACGTGAAGCGCAGGTAGGTCGCACCGGCGCTGCCGGGGCGGTCGTAGTGCGCGAGATAGACGCCGACGAGCGCGTCGGGCACGAACGGATGCGCGGTTTCCTCGAGCGTCTCGCGGATCACGGCGTCGGCGAGCGTCTCGCCGGCTTCGAGATGACCGGCCGGCTGGTTGATGCGCAGGCCCGTGGAGGTTTCTTCCTCGATCACGAGAAAGCGACCGGCGCGCTCGACAAGCGCCGCGACGGTCACATGCGGGGTCCAGATTTCGGGTTTCATGGTTCGGCATTTTACCGGTTGCGCCCGGGCGCTGCCGGCCGTCAGGTTAGACGAATCCGACCCCGGTCGTTCCTGCGGCGCCGCAGGCCTTGCCGATTGCCGCGAAGCACGTCGGCGGCGCGGCCTGCCTCGGTCGGTGGCCGGCTGGGGCGGGAGGATCGGACCGCCACGTGCGCGAATCGCGCCCCGTTTTTCATGGCGCGACGATCGTCGCGACGCAGGCGGCGATTGTGTCCCGCACGCGCACGATTGCCGGGTCACGCTGCGTGCTCGTGCGCCAGCCGATTTCCACCGGGTAGCGCGGCAGCTCGACCGGGCACGCGAGCGCGCGCAGCGACGTCGCCTGCGCGATCGCGCGAGCCGCGTGCGCCGGAATCGTCGCCACCGCATCGGAGCCGGCGAGCAGGTACGGCAGCGCCGCGAAATGCGTGGTCGACGCCGCGACGCGCCGTTTGTGTCCGAGCGCGGCCAGCGCTTCGTCGACGATCCCGATCACGCCGCCCGACGACACGAGCAGGTGATCGCGCTGCACGAAATCGGCGAGCGCGAGCGTGCGCGGCGCGTGCGCGCGGCCGGCCGGATCGATCAGGCACGCGTAGCCGCCCGTCGCGACCGCGCGCCGGCTCAGTCCGTTCGCCGAGAATCCGCCCGACGCGATCGCGAGATCGACGCCGTGCCGCAGTAGCGCGTCGCCCGCGATGCCGCTGTGCGTCTGCCGGAAGATCAGCCGGATGCCCGCGGCTTCGCGGGCGACCGCGTCGATCAGCGCGCGGCCGAGCGCGATCTCGAAGTCGTCCGACAGCCCGACCGAGATCGTACGGCCGACCCGCTCGCCGCCGTCGGCTGCGATCGCGAGGCTTGCGCGGCAGCGGTCGAGCGCATCGGAGAGGATCGGCTTCAGTTCGTCCGCACGCGGCGTCGGCGCGAGCCCGCGGCCGGTGCGCACGAACAGCGGATCGGCGTAGATCACGCGCAGCCGCGCGAGCGCCGCGCTCGCCGCCGATTGCGTGAGGCCGAGCCGCAGCGCCGCGCGGCTCGCGCCGCCTTCCTCGTACAGCGCCTCGAACACCTTCAGCAGATTCAGGTCGAGTGCGGCGATATCATCCATATTCATGTCAGTTATCGTTTTATCGATTTGATCGATGAAATGATATCGATAAAGATGGCGTCACCCACTCACCGGAGACGCCTTCATGTCCACCTCAGTCATCGCCGCGCTGCAGATCGGCGCATCGCCCGCCGGCACGCGCGCCACGCTCGACACGATCCTCGGCTACGAAGCCGCGATCAGCGACAGCGGCGCGTCGCTCGTCGTGCTGCCCGAGGCCGTGCTCGGCGGCTATCCGAAGGGCGAGATCTTCGGCACGCGGCTCGGCTACCGGCTGCCCGAGGGCCGCGACGCGTATGCGCGCTACGCCGCGCAGGCGATCGACGTGCCGGGGCCCGAAACCGACGAACTGGCCGCGCTGTCGCAGCGCACGGGCGCGAGCCTCGTGATCGGCGTGATCGAGCGTGGCGGCAGCACGCTTTACTGCACGGCGCTGTTCTTCGATCCGCGCGACGGGCTCGTCGCGAAGCACCGCAAGCTGATGCCGACCGGCACCGAGCGGCTGATCTGGGGGCAGGGCGATGGCTCGACACTGCCGGTGATCGACACGGCCGCGGGCCGTGCGGGCGCCGCGATCTGCTGGGAGAACCACATGCCGCTGCTGCGCTGCGCGATGTATGCGAAAGGCGTGCAGATCTGGTGCGCGCCGACCGTGGACGAGCGCGACCTGTGGCAAAGCTCGATGCGGCACATCGCGCACGAAGGGCGCTGCTTCGTCGTGAGCGCGTGCCAGGTGCAGCCGTCGCCGCGCGCGCTCGGCATCGACGTGCCGGGCTGGGATCCCGAGCGGCCGCTGATCCGCGGCGGCAGCGTGATCGTCGGGCCGCTCGGCGACCTGCTGACGGAGCCGCTGATCGGCGAGGCCGGGCTCGTGACCGCGCGCATCGATACGGACGAGCTCGTGCGTGCGCGTTACGACTTCGACGTGGTCGGGCACTATGCGCGCCCCGACGTGTTTTCGCTGCACGTCGACGAGCGGCCGAAGCGGTCGGTCGTGTTCGGGGGATGACGGGCGTTGCCGGGGCGCGGACGCCCCGGCTTGCGAATGGCGGCGGCGTGCGTCAGCGCATCGGCGCTTCCGCGATTCGCATGTAGTCGGCGATGCGCCGGCCTTCCATGTCCGGAAACTGCTCGTGCACGGTGATGTCGCCCATCCGCGCGATGTCGAAGGTGCGGAAGTCGTCGCGCAGCTCGCACCACGCGCCGATCGTCCAGCGTCCGCCCCAGTAGACGAGCCCGAGCGGCCACACGCGGCGCTTCGTGTGCGCGCCGAGCCGGTCGCGGTAGTCGAAGCTGACGATGTGGTGCGTGTCGACCGCCTGGTGGATCGCGTCGACCTTCGCGCAGAACGTCTCGTCGATGTGGAACGACGGCGCGAACACCGGCAGGCGATCGAGCGCGGTGCGCTTGTCGGCCGGCATCGCCGACGCGATCTTCGCGAGCGCCGAACGCGCGCCGCCCGCGAAGCGCGCGCCGCCCCAGGTCTCGAGCATCCGCGCGCCGGCCGCGAGCGCCGCGAGCTCCTCGGCCGTGAACGTGAGCGGCGGCAGGCTCGCGTTGCGGTTCAGCCGGTAGCCGATGCCGGCTTCGCCTTCGATCGGCACCCCTGACAGTTGCAGGTCGCGCACGTCGCGATAGACCGTGCGCGGCGACACCGACAGCCAGTCGGCGAGCTGCTGCGCGGTCGTGAGACGACGCCCGCGCAGCAGCTCGGCGATCTGGAACAGGCGGTCGGCACGGCGCGTCATGGCTGAACCTCGACTCCAACGGCTACGGGGACTTCGCGATGATAGCGCCGTGCCGGCCGGATCGTGGATGCGCTCAGTGGCATTTCGGTGCGTGCAGGCCGACGCGGTTGCCTTCGGTATCGATCAGGTAGCCGATGTAGCCGTAGTTGTTCGGCAGCTCGACGACCGAGCCCTGCACGACGCCGCCCGCGCGCTTCGCGCGTTCGAGCGCCGCGACGACCGATTCCCCGGCGTTCAGGTACACGAGCACGCCGTTCGCGCTCGGCTTCATCTGCTGCGGATCGAACACGATGCTGCCGCCCGTGCTCGACGCTTCGTGATCGAACACGGCCATCGGCACGCCGCCGATGACTTCGCGCTGCAGCGTCGTCTGCAGCACGGTTTCGTAGAAACGGATCGCCCGGTCGAAATCGAGGGACGGGATGTCGAACCACGCGATCGCGCGTTCCAGGGTTGCGGTTTCGGTTGCAGTTGCAGTTGCGGACGTCATGACGAGCTCCTTGTTGTTCGGGTTCTTGATGGAAACCAGCCTTGCATTGCGCCGGGATTGCAGTGTGATCGGGGGCTGCTGACAGCGTGCTGTCAGTAGTCGTGGCGGTGCTGACAAAAGGGCGAACCTGACGGCCTGGGCGGGTAAGGGCGGTGCGGGAACCGCATCGGCGCGCGGGGTGGCGGGGCGGCACGCGGGGCGCCGCCCGCGTGGGGGCGGTGGAAAGAAAAACGCCCGGCACAGGCCGGGCGTCGTGGGGTGTCAGCAGGCGGCCGCGATGGCCGTCTCGCGTGTCAGGCGTCGCCTTCCGGCGCGGCCGGGCGTGCCTTCACGCTGCCGGCGATCAGGTCGAAGCGGAACAGCCGGCATTCGAGCGCGCCGTTGAACAGCGGCGTCTTCGCCGATTCGCGCAGTCGCAGCTGGCCCGGCAGCGACCGGTCCGACGTCAGCAGGAACGCCTGCCAGCCCGTGAAGCGCTGCTTGAGCGCATCGCCCAGCGCGTTGAAGAATTCGCTGTCCGGCGCGTCGGTGTGCGTGCGGCGGAAAGCGTCGTCGTTGCCGCGGTTGCGGCCGGTCTCGCGCACCTCGCCGCGCGCGCTGCGGCCTCGTACTTCGATCCGCTCGCCGTACGGCGGGTTCGCGAGGATGATGCCCGGGCCGTCGCACGGCGGCGTCATCCCGCGCGCGTCGACCTGCTTGAGCCACACCGACGGCACGCCCGCGCGCTCGAGGTTCGCGCGCGCCTTCTCGAGCATGTCGCCCGAGATGTCGCTGCCGTACACGCCGAGCGAATCGCGCTTGCCGCGCGCCGCGCGCTTCGCGTCGAGCGCCGCGACCTTCAGGCCCTGCCATGCGGTGATGTCGTATTGCTTGAGCTTTTCGAAGCCGAACCGGCGCTCGACGCCCGGTGCGACGCCGAGCGCGATCTGCGCGGCTTCCGCGAGGAAGGTGCCGCTGCCGCACATCGGGTCGTACAGCGGCGTGCCGGGCGCCCAGCCCGTCAGGCGCAGGATGCCGGCCGCGAGGTTCTCGCGCAGCGGCGCCGCGCCCTTGTCGAGGCGCCAGCCGCGCTTGAACAGCGGCTCGCCCGACGTATCGAGGTACAGCGTGCACTCGGTGGCCGTCAGGAACGCGAACACGCGCACGTCCGGCGCGCCGGTGTCAATGCTCGGGCGTGCGCCGGTCTTGTCGCGCATCCGGTCGCAGATCGCATCCTTCACGCGCAGCGTCGCGAATTCGAGGCTCTTCAGCGGCGACTTGATCGCGGTGATGTCGACGCGCAGCGTCTGCGTCGATGCGAACCAGCGTTCCCATGGCTGCTCGAGCGCGAGCGCGTAGACGTCCTGCTCGGTGCGGTACGGGCGGTGCGCGATCTTCAGCAGGATCCGGCTCGCGATTCGCGAATGGAGGTTCGCGGCCATGCCGGCGGCCCAGCCGCCGCGGAAATGAACGCCGCCCGGCACCTGCGCGCCCGCGGTGAACGGCGAGCCGTCCAGATGTCGGCCGGCGATTTCGGCCAGCTCGGCGGCAAGCGCCGCTTCGAGGCCGCGCGGGCAGGGAGCGAAGAATTCGTACAGGGTGGGCGAGGACATAAGGCGGGTGAGGACGTGCAAAAGTCCACTATTGTACGCGGCGCGAGCGGCCGGAGCCGGCGTTGCATCCGATTCGGGACGCCGGCGCCGGTGCGCCGGCCGCGACGGCGAGCCGGCGGGCCCGTGCGGCGGCGCCCACCCGGATGGCACGCCGCCGTCGAAGAATCAGTGCGAGCCCGGCTGGCTGGCCCGCGCGGCCGGGGTGCCGGCCGGCCAGAACAGCGCGGACGGCTTCGACAGCACCGTGCGGACGATCGCGCCGACCAGCGCGCGCACCTTGGTGCGGCGCAGGCTGCGCGAACGCACGGCCATCGTGAACGCGAGCGCGAAGCTCACGAGCACGTTGAGGATCGCCATGCTCAGGACGCCGGCGCAGGCCCACCACAGCTCAGGCGTGCCGAGCGCGCCCTTGCCGAGCACGCCGAGCGCGATCCCGATCGACCCGGCCGACAGCGTCACGTGGCGCACCTCGAACGGGAACAGGAACACGGTGACGATCGCCGGAACCAAGCCGAGCATCAGGCCGAGACCCACGTTGGCGACCACGCCCGCGACGTTCGAGCGACAGAAGTGCGCGAGTTTCGCGGCACCCGACGCACCGAGCGTGAGCCGCAGCCGTCGGTTGTACGTCAGCGCGTCGCCGACCCGATGCAGCACGAACCAGTTGTCGGCCCAGCCCGCGAGCAGGCTCGACGCCCACAGCAGCACGCCGGTCAGCGCCGCGTAGAGCGGCGTCGGGCCGAGCAGCGAGAACGAGTGGAGCGTCGCGTGTGCCTTCTCCGGCGAGATCAGGTTCGCGTGCATCAGGTTGCCCGCGAACAGCTGCACGAGCAGGGACACGGGCAGCACGACGAGCACGTTGCCGGAAATGGCCGCGGCCTGCGTGCGGATCAGTGCGATCACCGATGCCACGAACGCCTTCACGCCTGCCTCGTGACCGGTGTCGTCGAGCTCGCGCGCGAGCGTCGGCGCGGTCATCGCGGGTTGCTTGGTCGCGAGCGTGAAGTGCAGGAAGTGCATCAGCATGAAGCTCGCCGCGTAATTGACGCCCGCGAGCAGCCCTTCGAGCATCGACTGCAGATGCGCGCCGGTGATCGCGAACTTCACGCACACCGTCACGACGGTGACGAGCCCGCCGCCCGCGGCCATCCGCAGCATCTTCAGATACTCGGCGCGGCCGCGCGAGATGTAGTGCTCGCCGGTGTCCGCGTTGGTCTCGACGAGCTTGCGCGCGAACAGCGAGAAGTTGCTGCGCACGAGGTGCGACACGCTCTGGCTGTTCTGGTTCGCGTCGACGAGCTCGGCCGTCAGGCGCGCCATCCCGCGCAGATCGTCGCGTGCCATCCAGGCGTTGAGCAGCATTTCCGCGCGCAGGATGCGCATGCGCATCCGTTCGACCTGGAACACGATGTCGACCGACACGCCGTTGCGGTACAGGTGCGCGAACACGTCGTCGACGGCGATCCGGCATTCGTCGAGCAGCACGCGCAGGTAGTTCACCTCGTGCAGCAGCTTGCTCGGGTCGCCGCCGTCCTCGACGGCCGCGTGCGCGGTCTCGACCGCGAGCATCGCGCGCGTGAGCCGATAGAACGGCTGCGTTTCGAGCGGCTTGCGTGCGTCGTCGTCGGACAGGCGGCTGCGCACCGTCTGCGACAGGCCGGTCGAGCTGATCTGGCAGGTCAGGTTGTGCAGGGCGGCGAGCAGGTCGCGCGAGAACGAGCCGGGCTCGTGGCGCTCTTCGTCGGTGACGTCGAACGAGATCAGCTCGGCGAGGCGGGCGAGCAGGTCGTCGGGCAGCGCGTCGATCCATTGCACGTCTTCGGGCGTCGGAAACATCAGCGTGAACAGCGCCGTCAGTTCGCGGCGGTTCGGCGCGGGCGGGATCAGCGACGTGTCGATGCGCTCGAACAGCGCGCCGAAGAAGCCGGAATGCACGGGCATGCCCGCGTCGCACAGCAGCGAGATGCCGTCGCATTCGCGCAGGATCCCGCGCAGGATGCGTGCGGCGTGCGATTTCCATGCCGGATTGCGGTCGAGCACGTGGAACAGGTAGCGCAGCCGCGCGTGCGCCGGATATGCGCGCGCGTCGGCGTCGCGTTCGGCCGGCGCGTCGTGCGCGACCTGCATCGCGCCGTTGCGGCGCAGCCAGTGCGCGAGCTCGATCAGCCATTCGCTGCGCTCGGCGTACGGCGCGTCCGCGTCGGCATGCGCGAGCAGCGCATCGAGCTGGTGGCCCGCATTGCGCGACGCGCGCCACTTCTTGATCAGGGTCGTCAGGGAACGAAACATAAACGGAATAGCGAAAGCCCTGGACGGGCGGGTTCGGGATGCCGGCCGGAACACGGCGCGGCGCCGGGGAGAACGGTGAGGCTGGCCGGGTGGCCGGACGACGCGCGGCGACCCGCGATGCGGCTGCCCCGGTGCGGTGCACGCGGACACGCATGCGCGCCCCGGGAGACGCGGCGATCGGACCGGACACGACGGGCGGATCGCCGCCGGCGGGCGCGCACGACGAGCGGCGCGAGCCGGAAAGTGCGTAGGATCGTCAATCGGGCGCGAAAACGCAAGCCGACCGTGTTGCGTGGTGCCGGTTCCGGCGGATTTTGACAAACAATGCAAACCCGCCGTCCGGCCGATGGATGCCGAGCAGTGTCGGCCGAAGCGGCGAGGGCGGCAGGTTCGCGTGCGCGGTTGCGCGCGCACGCGGATCGATGCCGACGACGTTTATCGGACGCCGGCCCGCGCGTCGCGCTTACGCGCCGGACTTGCCGGTCGCGCCCGCGTCGTCGCCGGGTGTCGGAGCGGCCGGGCAGGGCACCGCGGGTGCAGCGGCCGTTGTCTTGCCGGATGCGGTCGTCGAGGTGGTCGACGCAGCCGCGGCGCCGCGCCGCGCGGCCATCGCGCGCACGCCGGACGCGGCCTGCGATGCGATCACGTCGAGCGCGCGCCGGTGGCCCGCGACGAGCGCGTCGTAGCCGTCGGCGACCGGTTCCGCGACGCTCGTGCGACACGTCATCACGGCCTGCGTGCCGAGCGCGCGCACGCTCCACACCGCATCGATCGCCGCGCGTTTGCCGGGCCACGACTCGAAGCGCTGCACGTTCACGCTGATCCGATAGACGGGCACGCCGGCCGGATACGCGGAATTCGCGACGTCGATCGTGCCGAGCTGCGCGGCGAGGTCGTCGGACAACGCGCGGCGGATTTCGTCGGCGGGCGGCGCGGCCCAGCGCTCCTGCTCGAGCACGTCGACCTGCGCGGCGTTCTTCTGCACGACGAGTTGGTTCTTCGCGACCTGCTCGGGCACGCCGACGGACGGCACCTCGATCAGGAACGACGGATTGGCGGGCGCGGTGCGCACGGGCGCGGCGGCGTCGGCCGGGCTCAGCGTATAGAACCGCGCGGGCGGCGAACTGCACGCGGCGAGCGCGAGCGCGGCGAAGACTGCCGCCGCGCCGCTCGCGAGGATATTCACGCGTGTCGTCGTCATTATTGATCTCCTGGCTTGCCCTTGAGCAGCGATTCGGGATGGCGCTCCAGATAGTCCGCGAGCGCGTTCAGCGATTGCAGCGTGCGCGTGAGTTCCTTCAGCGCGCCGCGCACGTCGGACTGCAACGGCGAATCCTGCTGCAGCGTCGCCTCGGCGGTCGAGAAGGTCTGCTTCGCGGCCGACAGCGTGTCGCGCGCTTCCGGCGCGACTTGCGTGTCGAGCTGCTTGAACAGCTTGTCGGCGTTCGACAGCGCGCTGTTCAGGTTCGCGCCGATCTGGTCGAACGGCACCTTGTCGAGCTTCTTCGCGATGTCGGCGACCTGCAGCTGCAGTTCGTCGAGCGTGTTCGGCACGGTCGGCAGCTCGAGCGGCTGGCGCGCCGCGTCGATCTTCACGACCGGCGCCTTCGGGAAGAAGTCGAGCGCGACGTACAACTGGCTCGTCAGCAGGTTGCCGGTGCGCAGCTGGCCGCGCAGCCCGTGCCTGACGAGGCGCTCGACGATCTCGCGGCGGCCCGCTTCGCCCTTGCTCTCGATCGTTTCGCGGAAGCGCGGGCCGAGCCGCTCCGGATACACGTTCATCGTCACCGGCATCAGGAAGTTCTTGGTCTTCGGATCGAAGTCGATGCCGATGTTCGTCACTTCGCCGAGCACGATGCCGCGGAAGTCGACCGGCGCGCCTACCGCGAGCCCGCGCAGCGACTGGTTGAAGTTCATCACGACCTGCAGCGGCTGGCCGTCCGGATCGCGCATCGCGTCCGTCTCGTCGGAGCCGAGGCGGAAGGTCGTGTTGTTCGGCGCCGTCGCGCCGCTGTCCTGGTTCGGCGGCGTCTGGAACGCGATGCCGCCGAGGATCACCGTCGCGAGCGACTGCGTGTTCAGCTTCAGGCCGCTCGAATCGAGCCGCAGGTCGACGCCGCTCGCCTGCCACCAGCGCGAGTTCACGCCGACGTACTGGTCGTACGGCGCGTTGACGAACACGTTGAACGTGACGCCCGTGCCGTCCTTGTCGAGCGAGAAGCCGACCACCTGGCCGACCGGCACGCGGCGGTAGTAGACGGGCGAGCCGATGTCGACCGAGCCGAGCGAATCGCCGCGCAGCACGTACTGCGTGCCCTTCTGGTCGCCGGTCACGGCCGGCGGTGTCTCGAGGCCGGTGAAGTCGGTCTGCGTGTCCTGCCCGTGGCCGGCATCGACGCCGATGTACGCGCCCGACAGCAGCGTGCCGAGCCCCGACACGCCGGTCGCGCCGACGCGCGGACGCACGATCCAGAAGCGCGAGCCCTTGACCGCGAAGTCCTCGGCTTCCTTCTTCAGCTGCACCTGGACGAGCACGCGCGACAGGTCCTTCGACAGCTTGATCGTCTTGACCATGCCGATCTCGACGTCCTTGTACTTGACCTGCGTCTTGCCCGGCTCGAGCCCTTCCGCGCTGTGGAAGCTGATCGAGACTTCCGGGCCGCGCTCGCGCACGGACTTGATCACGAGGCCGATACCGATCAGCGCGGCGATCAGCGGCACGAGCCAGACGAGCGACGGCAGCCAGCCGCTTTTCGTCGAGATCGCCGGATCGGGCGGCCGGGACGCGTCTTGCTGCGGGCCTTGCGGACTATTCATGGTGTTTCCCTGAGGTTTCGACTGGATCCCAGATCAGGCGGGGATCGAACTGCATCGACGCGAGCATCGTCAGGATCACGACCGAGCCGAACGCGAGCGCGCCGGGTCCGGCCGTGATGACGGCGAGCGAACGGAAATGGACGAGCGCGACGGTGAGCGTCACGACGAAGATGTCGAGCATCGACCAGCGGCCGATCCGCTCGACGATCCGGTACAGGCGCGTGCGCTGCAGCGGCCGCCACACGGTGCGCCGCTGCGCGGTGCCGACGAGGAGCGTCAGCACGCCGAGCTTGAGCATCGGCACGAGGATGCTGGCGACGAACACGACGACCGCGAGCGGCCAGTCGCCGGACGTCCAGAAATAGATGACGCCGCTCATGATCGTGTCCTCCTGCGAGCCGACGATCGACGACGTGCGCATGATCGGCAGCAGGTTCGCCGGAATATAGAGGATCGCGGCCGCGATCAGCAGCGCCCACGTGCGCATGATGCTGTTCGGCGTGCGGAAGTGAAGCGTGCTGCCGCAGCGCGCGCAGTGCGCGTGCGGATGGTCGATCGTCTGCACGAGCCCGCATGCGTGGCAGCTGGCGTAGCCCTCGCGGGCGGCGGTCGGCATCGTCATTGGCGGGGCGCTTGCGGCGGCGGAGCGGTGCCGTCGGGCGAGGCAGGCGAGCGCCCGGCGCGCAGGTCGTCGGCGATGTCCCACAGCGTGCGTGGATCGAACATCAGCACGACGGCGGTCATCAGCGTGAGCGCGCCGAACGCGAACAGCGCGGCGTCGGGCACGACGCGCGCGAGGCTCACCATCTTCACGATCGTCACGACGATCCCGAGCATGAACACCTCGATCATCCCCCAAGGCCGCACGAGCTGGATCGTGCGCAGCACGAAGTTGAGGCCCGGCGGCACGACGCCACGCCGGATCGGCAGCAGCACGTAAAGCAGCGCGGCCATCTCGACGAGCGGGAACAGCACGGTCGAGCAGAACACCATCACGCCGACGGCCTCCATGCCCTGATGCCACAGCGCGTCGATCGCGCCGATCAGCGTCGTCTGCACGCGGGTGCCGTTGAGGTCCATTTCGAGGATCGGGAATGCCTGCGCGATGACGAAGGTGACGAGCGCCGCGACCGCAAGCGCGCTGATGCGCTCGATCTGCGTGGTGCTGTTGCGATAGAGCAGCGCGTCGCAGCGCGGGCAGCGCGCGATTTCGCGACCGCTCAGGCGCGGTTTATGCAACAGTGCGTCGCATTCGTGGCAGGCAATCAGGTCGTGTCGTTGCATGGAAAAGGCGGTAGTGCGACGGGCAGGGGAACGCGTCGACGGGGCCGGAACCCGCGCCAATCTTACCAAAACGGCTTTTTCGGCGTGTCAACGCCCGGTTGCCGGGTGACCGGGCGGTAACATGGCGCAAACCTGACAGCGGGCTGGCGTGCCTGTCCTCAGAGTCCGCGCGTGACAAAAGGTTGCGGTAGCATGGCGGCCTTGACAAGCGTCGGACGAATTTACCGGCGCAGCCGTTCGCTCAACTGAGGAATCCATGATGGCATCGAAATCGCCGCCGGCCGCGCCGGCACGGTACGCGCACACCGCGATCGCGCTGCACTGGCTGATCGCGCTGCTGATCGTCTGCGGCTTCGCGCTCGGCTGGGTGATGACCGACATCCCCGGCTTCACGCCGACGAAGCTCAAGTACTTCTCGTGGCACAAGTGGATCGGCGTGACGGTGTTCGCGCTGGCCGTCGTGCGCGTGCTGTGGCGCGCGACCCACGTGCCGCCGCCGCTGCCGGGCGGCACGCCGGCGTGGCAGCGTGCGGTGTCGCACGGCGTGCACATGCTGCTGTACGTGCTGATGATCGTGATTCCGGTGACGGGCTACCTGTATAGCTCCGCGTCGAACATCCCGGTCGTCTATCTCGGCATCGTGCCGCTGCCGCGCCTGATCGATCCCGATCCTGCGCTGAAGGAAACCTTCAAGACGCTGCACGTGTCTTTGAATTACATTCTGCTTGCGCTCGTCGCCATGCACGTGCTCGCGGCGTTCAAGCACCAGTTGTTGGACCGCGACGGCCTGCTGTCGCGGATGCTTCCCTCCGCCAAATGAAGGATCCCATGAAAGTGTCTTTCTCCCGCTCCATGCTGACCGCGTTCGCCGCGGTGTCACTTGTCGCGTCGGCCGCGGCGCACGCCGACGTCGATCTCGCGAAGAGCAAGGTGTCCGCCGTGTCGAAGCAGATGAACGTGCCGACAGAAGGCGCATTCAAGAAGTTCTCCGCGCAGGTGAAGTTCGACCCGGCCAAGGCCGCGCAGGGCAGCGCGCAAATGACGATCGACATCGCGAGCTTCGACCTCGGCGACAAGATGTACAACGACCAGGTCGCGGGCAAGGACTGGTTCGACGCGAAGGCGTATCCGCAGGCGACCTTCGCGTCGTCGGCGATCGCGCCGGCGGGCGGCAACAAGTACAACGTGACCGGCAAGCTGACGATCAAGGGCAAGTCCGAGACCATCACGGTGCCCGTCACGGTCACGCAGAGCGGCGCGACGCAGACCTTCGACGGCGTGCTGCCGATCAAGCGTTCGGCGTTCAACGTCGGCACCGGCGAGTGGAAGGACACGTCGATCGTCGCCGATGAAGTGCAGATCAAGTTCCATCTCGTCGCCACGAAGTAAGCGGCGGGCTGTCGCATCACCCCGAATGCCGCGCGAGGGCGCGGCGCTGTTCCAAGGAGAAAGCGTTTGAAAAAGCATCTGATCATCGCCGCGGGCGCGCTGGCCGCTTCGCTGTCGTTCTCGGCATTCGCCGACAGCGCGACGTACCAGTTCGACTCGAGCCATACGTACCCGAGCTTCGAGGCCGACCACTTCGGCGGCCTGTCGGTCTGGCGCGGCAAGTTCGACAAGTCGAGCGGCACCGTGACGCTCGACCGCGCGGCGAAGACCGGTACGGTCGACGTGACGACCGACATCGCGTCGATCCACACGGGCAGCGCGAAGCTCGACGAGCACCTGCAGACGGCCGAGTTCTTCGACGTCTCCAAGTTCCCGCAGGCGAACTACAAGGGCGCCATCAAGTTCGACGGCGACAAGCCGGTGTCGGTGGTCGGTAACCTGACGCTGCACGGCGTCACGAAGCCGGTCACGCTGAAGATCGATTCGTTCAAGTGCATGCCGCATCCGATGCTCAAGCGCGAAGTGTGCGGCGTCGACGCGGTCGGCGAATTCAGCCGCGACGATTTCGGCCTCGACTACGGCAAGCAGTACGGCTTCAAGATGAAGACGAAGCTGCTGATCACGGCCGAAGCCGTCAAGCAGCAGTAACGCGCCCGACCGGGCCGGCCGCCGCGTCACGCCGCCGGCCCGTCGCGAGCCAGCCGCCGCGCTCCCGTTTTCAGGGGGCGCGGCGGTTTTTTTTGCGCGCCTATAATCGTCGGCGCAGCTCGCGGCGCGAGAACCGGCGCGCCGGATACAACGTACAACGACAAGGAGATCGCCGATGCACGCCGTCACGCAGTCCAGCTCCATTGCCTCGTCGCCGCGCGTGTGGCGCGCGGTGGTCGCCGCGTCGATCGGCAACGCGCTCGAGTGGTTCGACCTCGTCGTCTACGGCTTCTTCGCGGTGACGATCTCGAAGCTGTTCTTCCCGGCCGGCAACGACACCGTGTCGCTGCTGCTCACGCTCGGCACGTTCGGCGTGTCGTTCTTCATGCGCCCGCTCGGCGCGATCGTGCTCGGCGCGTATGCCGACCGCGCGGGCCGCAAGGCCGCGCTCACGCTGTCGATCCTGTTGATGATGGCCGGCACGCTGGTGATCGCGGTGCTGCCGACCTACCAGACGATCGGCGTTGCCGCGCCGCTGATCCTCGTCGCCGCGCGGCTGATGCAGGGTTTCTCGGCCGGCGGCGAATTCGGCAGCGCGACCGCGTTCCTGGCCGAGCACGTGCCGGGCCGGCGCGGCTTCTTCGCAAGCTGGCAGGTCGCGAGCCAGGGGCTCACGACGCTGCTCGCCGCCGGCTTCGGCACCGTGCTGAACGCACAGCTCACGGCCGACCAGATGGCCGCGTGGGGCTGGCGCATCCCGTTCTTCTTCGGGCTGCTGCTCGGGCCCGTCGCGTACTACATCCGCTCGAAGGTCGACGAGACGCCCGAATTCCTCGCCGCCGAAAGCACCGCGAGCCCGCTGCGCGACACGTTCGCGTCGCACAAGGCACGGCTCGTCGCCGCGATGGGCGTGGTGGTGCTCGGCACCGTCGCGACCTATCTCGTGCTGTTCATGCCGACCTACGGCGTGAAGCAGCTCGGCCTTGCGCCGTCGGCCGCGTTCGCCGCGATTCTCGTCGTCGGCGTGATCCAGATGGCGTTCGCGCCGCTCGTCGGCCACTGGTCGGATCGGTACGGACGCGTGCGCGTGATGCTCGCGCCGGCCGTCGGCATCCTCGTGCTGATCTATCCGGCGTTCGCGTACCTCGTCTCGCATCCGGGCTTCGGCACGCTGATCGCGCTGCAGGTGCTGCTCGCGTTCCTGATGACCGGTTATTTCGCGGCGCTGCCGGGCCTGCTGTCCGAAGTGTTTCCGGTGCAGACGCGCACGACCGGGATGTCGCTTGCGTATAACGTCGCGGTGACGATCTTCGGCGGCTTCGGGCCGTTCATCATCGCGTGGCTGATCCGCGCGACCGGGATGAAGACCGCGCCGAGCTTCTACCTGATGTTCGCGGCCGTGCTGAGCCTCGTGGCGCTGGTCGTGCTGCGCCGGCGGTTCGGGTTCCGGTGACGCGGGGCGCGCGGCGGCGCGTCAGTCGCTGACGCGCTCGCATACCGGCTGTGCCGGCATCAGTTGCGCGGGCGCGGCGACGGTCCGCACCGACCGGCCGGCGAGCGCGTCAAGCGCCTGCCGGAGCTGCCAGTCGGCATCCGTGCCGAATTCCCGCTGCGGCAGCGCCGCGCTCTTCGACGTATCGATTTTTTCGCGCACGCGCGCTTCGCGCAGCGTTTGCCGTGCCTTGCGGACCTGCGCGAACGGATCGGGCGCCAGCCGGTCCGCATACGGCGCGCGGGCGAGATCGACTTCGCGGTACCAGAGCAGCACGCCGTCGACGTCCGAGTCGCGGCGCGGCGGCACGAGCCAGTCCGGCACGACGCCATAGCCGTCCATCGGGCAGCCGTTCGGCCGCAGGTTGCGCGCGAACGTGAAATTGACGCGCGTGCCGTCGATCAGGTCGACGCCGGTCTGCGCGAGCCCCTTTCCGTAGGTCGGCATCCCGAGCAGCCGCGCGCGGCCGAGATCCTTCAGTGCCGCCGCGGTCGCTTCGGCGGCTGACGCGCTCTGTCCGTCGACGAGCACGACGAGCGGCACGGTGCGCCACCAGTCGTCCGCCTGCAGCGGCGCGAGCGGATCCTGGCCGTGCATGACCGGCAGTTCGTAGTCGGGCCAGTTGGTCGTGAAGCGGCGGCGCTTCGTGCCGTCGCGCTCGAGCGTCATCATCGCGGTGCGGTCGCGCCCGGCGAACAGCGCGGTGATGCCGATCGCCGCATTCAGCGCGCCGCCGCCGTTGATGCGCAGATCGAGGATCACGCCTTTCACCGGCGGCCCCGCGCGGCGCGCGGCCTGCACCGCGTCGATATAGTTGCCGACCGCCGGCTCCGGGAAGCTCGACAGCCGCGTGTACAGGATGTCGCCGGCGAGCCGCTTCGCGGTCGCCGGGTGTGGCCGGACGATCGCGCGGACCGGCGCGAAGGTCAGCGTTGCAGGGTTCGGACCACGCCGGACCGTGAGCTTCAGCGGCACGCCCGCGTCGCCCTTCGCGAGTTTCACGACCTCGCCGCTGTCGATGCTGACGACGCTCCGGTCGTTCATCGCGACGACGAGATCGTCGGGCCGCACACCGGCCTGTTCGGCGGGCGCGTCCGGGATCACGTCGATGATGTGCAGCCCGTCGGGCCGCGTCTCGAACACGATGCCGATGCCCGGCGTGCCGTCGCGTGCGCGGCGCTCGTCGTCGCGCCGTTCCTGCTCTTCCTTTGCGTTGAAGAAGCGCGCATACGGCAGCGTCTTGATTCCGTCGTGCACGGTGGCGTCGAGCAACGCGCCGATGTCGACGTCGGTCAGGTGCTGCTTCTTCAGCACTTCGACCGCAGCCTTCAGTTCGCAGAGCTGCGGTTCCCAGTCGGGCGGGCAGGGTGACGGTTGTGACGCCGCCGCAGCAGCAGCAGCGTGCTGGGCGGACGCGGATTGCGCGCGAGCGGCCGATGCGCATGCAACGAACGCAGCCGCGGCGGCGGCACCGGTGCTCCAGGCGACGATGCGATGAAGGACACGCGAGGCAGGCATCATGAGGACGGGTGGCGGGGCGGGATGGTGAAGCGATTGTAGCCGACGGTCCGTGCGGCCGCGCCGGATGACGCGGACGCGGCTCGCGCATGAAAAAAGGCCGGTCCAACAGGACCGGCCTTCTGGTATCCGCCGAAACGACGCGGCGCTTAAACCTGCGCGCCCGCGTTCGGATCGTCCGGATCGTGCGCCGTCTTCTTTTCCTTGATCAGGTCTTCGCGCTTGATGCCGAGCCACATCGCGAGCGAGCCCGCGACGAACACCGACGAGTAGATGCCGAACATGATGCCGACCGTCAGCGCGAGCGCGAAGTAGTGCAGCGTCGGGCCGCCGAAGAAGAACATCGACAACACCATCATTTCCGTCGACGTGTGCGTGATGATCGTCCGCGACATCGTGGTCGTGATCGCGTGGTTGATCACTTCCGACACGCTCATCTTGCGTTCGCGGCGGAACGTTTCGCGGATCCGGTCGAAGATGACGACCGACTCGTTGACCGAGTAGCCGAGCACCGCGAGGATCGCCGCGAGCACCGCCAGCGAGAACTCCCACTGGAAGAACGCGAAGAAGCCGAGAATGATCACGACGTCGTGCAGGTTCGCGATGATGCCGGCGACCGCGTACTTCCATTCGAAGCGGATCGACAGGTAGATCACGATGCCGATCACCACGCACGCGAGCGCGAGGAGACCGTCGGTCGCGAGCTCGCGGCCGACCTGCGGGCCGACGAACTCGACGCGCTGCAGCGTCACGTCGGGGCTCTGCGCCTTCAGCGCAGTCATCACCTGGTCGCTCTGCTGCGCGGACGTGAGGCCTTCCTTCAACTGCAGGCGGATCAGCACGTTGCGCGACGTGCCGAAGTTCTGCACCTGCGCGTCGGCGTAGCCGAGCTTGCCGAGCGTGTCGCGCACGGGTTCGAGCTGTGCGGCCTGCTGGTACTGCACCTCGATCACCGTGCCGCCGGTGAATTCGACGGACAGGTGCAGCCCGCGGTGGAACAGGAAGAACACGGCGGCGAGGAACGTGACCAGCGAGATCACGTTGAACACCAGCGCGTGCCGCATGAACGGAATGTCTTTACGGATGCGGAAAAATTCCATGGCTTCGTCTCCGGGGCCTTATTGGGTCGAGCCCGGTTTCTTCGGCGACACGCCTTGCTGCGCGCGGTTGCGCAACTGCGGCTTGCCGGCACGCGGTGCGTTGCCCTTCGCGGGTGCGGCGAGCTTCGCGGCGCGCGCGGTGTCGGTCGATTCGTCGGCCGCGGCGAACGAGGCGCCGGCCGTGGCGCCTTCCGGCTTCCAGACCTGGCCGATCGCGAGCGACTTCAGCTTCTTGCGGCCGCCGTACCAGAGGTTGACGATCCCGCGCGAGAAGAACACCGCGGAGAACATCGACGTCAGGATGCCGAGGCAGTGCACGATCGCGAACGCGCGAACCGGGCCCGAGCCGAATGCGAGCAGCGCGAGGCCGGCGATCAGCGTCGTGACGTTCGAGTCGAGAATCGTCGCCCATGCGTGCGCGTAGCCGGCCTGGATCGCGGTCTGCGGCGGCTGGCCGGCGCGCAGTTCTTCACGCACGCGCTCGTTGATCAGCACGTTCGAGTCGATCGCCATGCCGAGCGCGAGCGCGATTGCCGCGATACCGGGCAGCGTCAGCGTCGCCTGCATCAGCGACAGCACCGCGACGAGCAGCAGCAGGTTCACCGACAGGCCGATCACCGAGATCACGCCGAACAGCATGTAGTACGCGATCATGAACACGGCGATCGCGCAGAAGCCCCAGATCACCGAGTGGACGCCCATCTTGATGTTGTCCGCGCCGAGGCTCGGGCCAATCGTGCGTTCCTCGATGATGTCCATCGGTGCGGCGAGCGAACCGGCGCGCAGCAGCAGCGCGAGGTCGGCCGCGGCCTGCGGCGTCGGCTGGCCCGTGATCTGGAAGCGGTCGCCGAGTTCGGACTGGATCGTCGCGACCGTCAGCACCTCGCCCTTGCCCTTCTCGAACAGCACCATCGCCATCGGCTTGCCGATGTTCTCGCGCGACACCGCGCGCACCGAGCGGCCGCCCGCCGAGTCGAGGCGGATGTTGACCGACGGACGCTGGTGTTCGTCGAAGCCGGCCGACGCATCGATGATGCGGTCGCCGGTGAAGATCACGTCCTTCTTCAGCAGCACGGGCGCCTGGTTGCCCTGCGTGAACAGCTCCTCGCCCGGCGGCACGGGGTCGTTCGGGTTCGGGTGCGTGTTGATCGGATCGGCGAGGCGCGCCTCGAGCGTCGCGGTGCGGCCGATGATGTCCTTGGCCTTCGCGGTGTCCTGCACGCCCGGCAGTTCGACGACGATGCGGTCGCTGCCTTGCTGCTGCAGGATCGGCTCGGACACGCCGAGTTCGTTCACGCGGTTGTGGAGCGTCGTCAGGTTCTGCTTGAGCGCGGCGTCCTCGACGGCTTTCTGCACGGCCGGCGTGAACGTGCCGACGACTTGCGTGCCGCCGCCGCCGGGCTGGGTCGCCCATTGCAGTTCGGTGACCGACGCGGCGAGCACCTTGCGGGCGTCTTCCGCCGTCTGCGCGTCGCTGAAGTTGACGACGACGGACTGGTCGACGCGACTCACGCCGCCGTCGCGGATGTTCTTGTCGCGCAGCAGCGTGCGCGCGTCGGACGCGTCGGAGTCGAGCTTCTTCGTGAGCGCGCCCGTCATGTCGACCTGGAGCAGGAAGTGGACACCGCCGCGCAGGTCGAGGCCGAGATACATCGGCAGTGCGTGCAGCGCGGTCAGCCAGCGCGGAGACGCGCTTTGCAGGTTCAGTGCGACGACGTACTGCGGATCGTTCGGATCGGCGTTCAGCGACTTCTGCAGCAGGTCCTTGACGCGCAGCTGCGTATCGGTGTCCTTCAGGCGCACGCGGATGTTCGCGTTGGACGCCGTGTTCTCGAAGGTGACGTCGTCCGGCGTGATCTGCGCGGAGGCAAGCGCGGATTCGACCTGGGTCAGCGTGGTCGAGTCGAGCTTGACCGTGGCCTTGCCGCTCGACACCTGCACCGCCGGCGCTTCGCCGAAGAAGTTGGGCAATGTGTACAGAAGGCCGATGGCGAGCGCCACGACCATCACGACATATTTCCAGAGTGGATAACGATTCATGAGGGGGCCGAACGGGTGGTTGGCGTGAAAGCGTCGCGTCCGGCGCCGCGGCGGCCCGCTCTCTCAGGCGGGCACGACGCGGGGAGCCGGACGCTCGGTAAAAGCCTTACAGCGACTTGATCGTGCCCTTCGGCAGAATGGTCGTGACGGCAGCCTTCTGCACGGTGATTTCGGTGCCTTCGGCGATTTCGACGCCGATGTAGCCTTCGGTGACCTTCGTCACCTTGCCGACGAGGCCGCCGCTCGTGACGACTTCGTCGCCCTTCGCCATGGCCGCGAGCATGTTGCGGTGTTCCTTCTGGCGCTTCATCTGCGGACGGATCATGATGAAGTACAGCACCGCGAACATCAGGATGAGCGGCAGGAAGCTCATCAGGCTCGATTCGGCGCCACCGGCACCTTGCGCGAAGGCATTGGAAATGAACGGCACGTTGGTCTCTCCGTAGGGGAAGATCGAAAATTAAGCCGGTTATTCTACCACCGGCCCCATGTGCAAACGGCGCAGCAAATGCGCTTTCGGATCAAGCTGTTAAAGCATGAAACGGCACCGTTGCGGCTCGTTTGGAAAGGTAATTGTAATATTCGGCGGCCGCGACCGGCGGTCGGGACGCGATATTTAGTACATGTCTTATGTGACGTGGCGCGGTGCGGGCAGCGGTGCGGGCCGCCGCCCGGTCAGTCGACCCCTCTCGCGCGATCCTCCGCGAAGCGCTGGCGGAACGCGTCGAACGTATGGGTCTCGATCGCGTCGCGGATCTCGCTCATCAGCTGCAGGTAGTAGTGCAGGTTGTGGATCGTGTTGAGCTGCGCGCCGAGGATTTCGCCGACGCGGTGCAGGTGGTGCAGGTAGCCGCGCGAAAAGTTCTGGCACGTGTAGCACGTGCAGCTCGGGTCGAGCGGCTTCAGCGAATTCTTGTGCGTCGCGTTGCGGATCTTCACGTCGCCGAAGCGCGTGAAGAGCCAGCCGTTGCGTGCGTTGCGGGTCGGCATCACGCAGTCGAACATGTCGACGCCGTTCGCGACGCCCTCGACCAGATCCTCCGGCGTGCCGACGCCCATCAGGTAGTGCGGCTTGTTGGCCGGCAGCTTCGGGCCGACGTGCCGCAGCACGCGCATCATGTCTTCCTTCGGCTCGCCGACCGACAGCCCGCCGATCGCGAGGCCGTGGAAGCCGAGCTCCGACAGGCCCGCGAGCGACTCGTCGCGCAGGTCCTCGAACATCCCGCCCTGGACGATCCCGAACAGCGCGTTCGGGTTGCCGAGCCGGTCGAACTCGTCGAGCGAGCGTTTCGCCCAGCGCAGGGACATGCGCATCGAGTCGGCCGCTTCCTTGTGCGTGGTCGGCACGCCGTTGGTTGCGTACGGCGTGCATTCGTCGAACTGCATCACGATGTCGGAGTTCAGCACCTTCTGGATCTGCATCGACACTTCCGGCGACAGGAACAGCTTGTCGCCGTTGATCGGCGATGCGAACGTCACGCCGTCCTCGGTGATCTTGCGCAGGTCGCCGAGCGAGAACACCTGGAAGCCGCCCGAGTCGGTCAGGATCGGCTTGTTCCAGCCCATGAAGCCGTGCAGGCCGCCGTGCGCGTCGATCGTCTCGAGGCCGGGGCGCAGCCACAGGTGGAACGTGTTGCCGAGGATGATCTGCGCCTTGATCTCGTGCAGCTCGCGCGGCTGGATCGCCTTCACGGTGCCGTACGTGCCGACCGGCATGAAGATCGGCGTCTCGACCACGCCGTGGTTGAGCTTCACGCGGCCGCGGCGCGCATGGCCGTCGGTCGTCAGCAGTTCGAATTCGAGCCCGTTGGCCGGGCGGTCCTGCACGGGAGCGTGCGTATCGTGGGATGAACCTTCGGTCATCGCGTCATTCTCCTTGCCACCGAAGAAGCCTTGCATGGGACCGGAGTATGCGCTGAAGCGCTGACTCCGGATCGCAAGTCCGGCGCATGTTGGAAACGCCGCCGGCAAGCCGGCGGCTGGGAAAAGCGGGGCGCGCGCCATCGGAGCGCGCGCAGCGGGACAACGGGTGCAACGGCGGCTGCGCGGTCGCGGGCCGGTGCGTCTTCGCACCTGCCGCGCTCACGCGCGCGGCGTCTCCGGCGTGTCGCGCCGCGTGAGCAGCATCGCATCGCCGTAGCTGAAGAAGCGGTAGCGTTCGTCGATCGCGTGCCGGTACGCGGCGCGGATCGTCTCGACGCCCGCGAACGCCGACACCAGCATCAGCAGCGTCGACTTCGGCAGGTGGAAGTTCGTCACGAGCCGGTCGACGACGCGGAAACGGTAGCCCGGCGTGATGAAGATGTCGGTCTCGGCCTGCGTCGCCGCGAGCGGGCGGCCCGCTTCGTCGGCGCTGCGCGCCGCGGCTTCGAGCGCGCGCATCGACGTCGTGCCGACCGCGATCACGTTGCCGCCGCGCGCGCGGGTCGCGGCGATCTTGTCGACGAGCGATTGCGGCAGGTCGTACCACTCGCTGTGCATCCGGTGCTCGGCGATGTTCTCGACGCGCACCGGCTGGAACGTGCCGGCGCCCACGTGCAGCGTCAGCGTCGCGCGCTCGACGCCCATCGCGTCGAGCTTCTCGAGCAGCGGCTGGTCGAAATGGAGCCCGGCCGTGGGCGCCGCGACCGCGCCCGGGTTGCTCGCATAGACGGTCTGGTAGCGCGTCTCGTCATTCGCGTCGGCGTCGTGCTCGATGTACGGCGGCAGCGGCAGGCGGCCGTGCTGCTCGATCAGCGTGAGGCACGGCTCCGGGAAATGCAGCGTGAAGAACGGCTCGACGCGCTCGCCGACCGTCACGTCGAACGCGTCGGCGAGACGCAGCGTCGTGCCGGCGCCCGGCGACTTGCTCGCGCGGATCTGCGCGAGCGCGGTGTGCGTGCCGGTCACGCGCTCGATCAGCACCTCGATCTTGCCGCCGCTGGCCTTCTGGCCGAAGAAACGCGCCTTCAGCACCTTGGTATCGTTGAACACGAGCAGGTCGCCGGGCGCGATACACGACGGCAGCTCGGCGAAGCGGCGGTCGACGAGGCGCGCGGGCTCGACGGTGCCATCGACCTCGAGCAGGCGGCTCGCGGTGCGGTCGGGCAGTGCGGTCTGCGCAATCAGCTCAGGGGGCAGATTGAAATCGAAATCGGAAAGCGTGAACATGCGGGCTGGTTCGAAACGGCCGGCGGGCGCCGCCGACAGGGCGGAAACGCATGAATGGGGCGCGCGAGCCGCTATGATGGCGGGATGCGCGGCCTGGCCGGCGTCGTTCGTTCGGACGACGTGAAAGCCGCTATTGTACTTGCCTTGCGAAGCACCCAGACGATCCGATGCCAGTGTCACCACGCCGTTCCTCCGCCGCCGTTGCCGATTCCGCCGATCCGTTCGACGCGGACGATGCCGCGTTACCCGCGCAAAGCGCGGAGCCGCGCGGCGGCGCGCCGCGCCGCGCGGGCCCGAAGCGCGGCGCCGACGGGCGGCTCGCGCAGCCGGCCGCCGCCGCGCCCGACGTCGATCCGGGCGCGGACGGCGACGAGGCGGGGGCAGCCGGCACGTCCGGGGCGAAGCGCAAGAAGAAGCCGGCCGCCGACAAACCCGTGAAGACCGCCGCCGTGAAGACCGCCGACAAGCTCGCGAAGCTCGGCCTCACGCGCTCGATCGATCTCGTGCTGCATCTGCCGATGCGCTACGAGGACGAAACCACGCTCACGCCGATCGGCGAACTGCTGCCGGGCGGCATCGCGCAGACCGAGGGCGTGGTGTTCGACAACGAAGTCGCATACCGGCCGCGGCGCCAGCTCGTCGTGAAGATCCAGGACGACGACGGCGAGCAGCTCGTGCTGCGCTTCCTCAATTTCTACGGCTCACAGGTCAAGCAGATGGCCGTCGGCCAGCGGCTGCGCGTGCGTGGCGACGTGCGCGGCGGCTTCTTCGGAATGGAGATGGTGCATCCGGCCGTGCGCGTCGTCGAAGCCGACGCGCCGCTGCCGCAGGTGCTCACGCCCGTCTATCCGAGCACGGCCGGCGTGTCGCAGGCGTATCTGCGCAAGGCGATCGAGAACGCGGTCGAGCGCACGCCGCTGCCCGAGCTGCTGCCGCCGGAGATCGAACGCGACTACCTGAAGCCGCTCGGCGTGCCGACGCTCGCGCAGGCCGTGCGGATCCTGCACCACCCGGCTGTCGATTCCGATGAAGCCGCGCTGATGGACGGCTCGCATCCGGCGTGGACGCGTATCAAGTTCGAGGAGCTGCTCGCGCAGCAGCTGTCGCTCAAGCGTGCGCACGAGGAGCGCCGCACGCGCGCGGCGCCCGCGATGCCGCGCCGCACCGCGGCCGATGCCGACGCGCTGACGACGCGTCTCTACGCGGCGCTGCCGTTCACGCTGACGGGCGCGCAGTCGCGCGTCGTCGACGAGATCGCGCACGACCTCACGCTTGCGCATCCGATGCAGCGGCTGCTGCAGGGTGACGTCGGCAGTGGCAAGACGGTCGTCGCGGCGCTGGCGGCCACGCAGGCGATCGACGCCGGCTACCAGGCCGCACTGATGGCGCCGACCGAAATCCTCGCGGAGCAGCACGCACGCAAGCTGCGCGCGTGGCTCGAACCGCTCGGCGTCTCGGTCGCATGGCTCGCGGGCAGCCTGAAGGCGAAGGAGAAGCGCGCGGCGATCGAAGCCGCGGCGCTCGGCACCGCGCAGCTCGTGATCGGCACGCACGCGATCATCCAGGACACGGTCGAATTCGCGCGGCTCGGCCTCGTGATCGTCGACGAGCAGCACCGTTTCGGCGTCGAGCAGCGTCTCGCGCTGCGCGCGAAGGCCGCGAACGCGGCCAACGGCGCGCGCGATTTCCAGCCGCACCAGCTGATGATGTCGGCCACGCCGATTCCGCGCACGCTCGCGATGACGTATTACGCGGATCTCGAGGTGTCGACGATCGACGAGCTGCCGCCGGGCCGCACGCCGGTGTTGACGCGCCTCGTCGGCGATGCGCGGCGCGAAGAGGTGATTGCCCGCGTGCGCGAGGCCGCGCTGACCGGCCGCCAGGTGTACTGGGTGTGTCCGCTGATCGAGGAGAGCGAGACGCTGCAGCTGCAGACGGCCGTCGAGACTTACGAGACGCTGGCCGAGGCGTTGCACGAGCTGAAGGTCGGGCTCGTGCACGGGCGGCTGTCGCCGGCCGACAAGGCGGCCGTGATGGAAGCCTTCACGCGCAACGAGGTGCAGTTGCTCGTCGCGACGACCGTGATCGAGGTCGGCGTCGACGTGCCGAACGCGTCGCTGATGGTGATCGAGCACGCGGAGCGCTTCGGCCTCGCGCAGCTGCATCAGTTGCGCGGCCGCGTCGGGCGCGGCACCGCGGCGTCGGTCTGCGTGCTGCTTTATACGGGCCCGCTGTCGCTGACCGGCCGCGAGCGGCTCAAGACGATGCGTGAGACGACCGACGGCTTCGAGATCGCGCGGCGCGACCTCGAAATCCGCGGCCCCGGCGAATTCCTCGGCGCGCGCCAGTCCGGCGCCGCGATGCTGCGCTTCGCGAACCTCGAGACCGACGGCTGGCTGATCGACCCGGCCCGCGATGCGGCAGCGCGACTGATCGCCGCGTATCCCGACGTGGTCACGCAGCATCTCGCGCGCTGGCTCGGCGCGCGGGAGCAGTACCTGAAGGCCTGATTCGCGCATTCGGGGACGGATTTAAAACCGCCATTCGGCGGCGATTCGGCGCATCGCGATGCAGAGAAACTTGGCGAATCGGTGCCAACGGGTGTATAAATTAAACCTATCGCCTGTATATCCCTGATTGACCCACAATGACCCTGACTGAATTGAAGTACATCGTCGCGGTCGCGCGCGAGCGGCATTTCGGTCGCGCGGCCGAAGCATGCTTCGTGAGCCAGCCGACGCTATCGGTGGCGATCAAGAAGCTGGAAGACGAGCTCAACGTGCAGATTTTCGAGCGCGGCGCGAGCGAAGTGAGCGTGACCCCGATCGGCGACCAGATCGTCACGCAAGCGCAGCGCGTGCTCGAGCAGACCTTCGCGATCAAGGAGATCGCGAAGCAGGGCAAGGACCCGCTCGTCGGCCCGTTCCGGCTCGGCGTGATCTACACGATCGGGCCGTACCTGCTGCCGACGCTCGTCAAGCAGATGATCCAGCGCGTGCCGCAGATGCCGCTGATGCTGCAGGAGAATTACACGCTGAAGCTGCTCGAACTGCTGAAGCAGGGCGAAATCGACGCCGCGATCATGGCGCTGCCGTTCCCCGAAACCGGCCTGATGGTGCGGCCGCTGTACGACGAGCCGTTCGTCGTCGCGCTGCCGGCCGGCCATCCGTGGGAGAAGCGCAACGAGATCGATGCCGAGGATCTGAAGCAGGAAACCATGCTGCTGCTCGGCAACGGTCACTGCTTCCGCGACCACGTGCTCGGCGTGTGCCCGGAACTGATGCGCTTCTCGCAGACGGCCGACGGTATCCAGAAGACCTTCGAAGGCTCGTCGCTCGAAACGATTCGCCATATGGTCGCGAGCGGTGTCGGCATCACGGTGCTGCCGCGGATGTCGGTCGCCGAGATCGGCCCGCGCGCGAACGGTCCCGACGCCGAGTTGCTGTCGTACGTGCCGTTCAACGAGCCGGTGCCGGATCGCCGCGTCGTGCTGGTGTGGCGCAAGAGCTTCACGCGGATGCCGGCGATCGACGCGATCAGCGAGGCGATCGCCGCGTGCGATCTGCCGGGCGTCGCGAAGCTCGACATGCCCGCGACGATGAATTGAGCAGGGTGCGGTGCATCTGAGGCAGGCAGTCAACGGGGTCTCGCGACCCCGTTTATTTTTGCCTATCGAATAGATGAAATTTATCAAATTCAAATAAACGATAGAAATGCCTAGAATCCTTTCCATGGATTGCACCGGATCGGTGGTCCGATTTGCACGTTGAGTGCAGGTGTCAAAGGAGGATGTCATGATGCGGTCGGTATTGCAGCACGCGCAGCGGAACATCCCGTCGCGCGACGAGGTCGTAAATCGCGCGAGGGCCGCGGCCCGGAGCCTGCGCCCGATTGCGTTCGCGTATCTGGCGGACCGTGTGTATGGCGGATGAGTGCCGCGGCATGCCGGTTCCGTGTTCCCCGACTCACTGCCGTTCAGCCATGAGGGAGCATTGCATGTCCGAAGTCCCGCAGCCCGCATCGAAGGCCACGCCGCCTGCCACCCCGTAGCACGACAGGACCAACCTGTTCCGTTTCATCCCCCCGCAATGCTCCACGAACCGCGCCAGGCAAGTGGGGGCTTACGAGCAAGTAAAGGAGAAAAAAGCATGTCGACCGAATCGAAATGTCCGTTCAACCATACGGCGGCCGGCGGCACGTCGAACAAGGACTGGTGGCCGAACCAGCTCAATCTCAACATCCTGCATCGGCACTCGGCGCTGTCCGATCCGATGGACAAGGATTTCGACTACGCGGAAGCGTTCAAGAAGCTCGACCTCGCGGCGGTGAAGCGCGACCTGCAGGCGCTGATGACGACGTCGCAGGACTGGTGGCCGGCCGACTTCGGCCACTACGGTGGCCTGTTCATCCGGATGGCCTGGCACAGCGCCGGCACGTACCGGACCGCCGACGGCCGTGGCGGCGCGGGCGGCGGGCAACAGCGCTTCGCCCCGCTGAACAGCTGGCCGGACAACGGCAACCTCGACAAGGCGCGCCGGCTGCTGTGGCCGATCAAGCAGAAATACGGCCGCAACATCTCGTGGGCCGACCTGATGATCCTGACCGGCAACGTCGCGCTCGAGTCGATGGGCTTCAAGACTTTCGGCTTCGCCGGCGGCCGCGTCGACACGTGGGAACCGGACGACGTCTACTGGGGTTCGGAAAAGATCTGGCTGGAACTGAGCGGCGGCCCGAACAGCCGTTACTCGGGCGACCGTGACCTCGAGAATCCGCTCGCGGCCGTGCAGATGGGTCTCATCTACGTGAACCCGGAAGGCCCGGACGGCAACCCCGACCCGGTCGCGGCGGCACGCGACATCCGCGAGACGTTCGCGCGGATGGCGATGAACGACGAAGAGACGGTCGCGCTGATCGCCGGCGGCCACACGTTCGGCAAGACGCACGGCGCGGGCCCCGCATCGAACGTCGGTCCGGAACCGGAAGCGGCCGGCATCGAGCAGCAGGGTCTCGGCTGGAAGAGCACGTACGCATCGGGCAAGGGCCGCGACGCGATCACGAGCGGCCTCGAAGTCACGTGGACGTCGACCCCGACGAAGTGGAGCAACGACTTCTTCAAGCACCTGTTCAGCTATGAATGGGAACTGACGAAAAGCCCGGCCGGCGCGCATCAGTGGGTCGCGAAGGGCGCCGACGCGGTGATTCCGGATGCGTTCGATCCGGCGAAGAAGCATCGCCCGACGATGCTGACGACCGACCTGTCGCTGCGTTTCGACCCGGCCTACGAGAAGATCTCGCGCCGCTTCTACGAGAACCCGGCCGAGTTCGCCGACGCGTTCGCGCGCGCCTGGTTCAAGCTCACGCACCGCGACATGGGCCCGCGCGCCCGCTATCTCGGCCCGGAAGTGCCGGCCGAGCAACTGCTGTGGCAGGACCCGATCCCGGCTGTCGATCACAAGCTGATCGATGACGCCGACGTCGCGGCGCTGAAGGCGAAGGTGCTTGCATCGGGCCTGTCGGTCGCGCAGCTCGTGTCGACCGCATGGGCGTCGGCCTCGACGTTCCGCGGTTCGGACAAGCGCGGCGGCGCGAACGGTGCGCGCATCCGCCTGGCGCCGCAGAAGGACTGGGAAGTGAACCAGCCGGCCGCGCTTGCGACGGTGCTCGAGACGCTGGAAGGTGTGCAGAAGGCGTTCAACGATGCGCAGACGGGCGGCAAGAAGGTGTCGCTCGCCGACCTGATCGTGCTGGCCGGTGCGGCCGGCGTCGAACAGGCCGCGAAGAACGCGGGTGTCGCGGTGACGGTGCCGTTCGCACCGGGCCGGATGGACGCGTCGCAGGAGCAGACCGATATCGAAGCGATGGCCGTGCTCGAGCCGGTTGCGGACGGTTTCCGCAACTACCTGAAGAGCGCGTACAAGACGCCGGCCGAGGCACTGCTGGTCGACAAGGCCCAGCTGCTGACGCTGAGCGGGCCGGAGCTGACGGTGCTCGTCGGCGGCCTGCGTGTGCTCGGCGCGAACGTCGGTGACTCAACGCACGGCGTGTTCACCGATCGTCCGGGCTCGCTGACCAACGACTTCTTCGTGAACCTGCTCGACATGGGCACGGAGTGGAAGCCGGTGTCGGCCGCGAACGACGTGTTCGAAGGGCGCGATCGTGCGTCGGGCCAGGTCAAGTGGACGGGTACGCGGGTCGACCTGATCTTCGGTTCGCACTCGCAGTTGCGTGCGCTGGCCGAGGTGTACGGCAGCGCGGACGCGAACGAGAAGTTCGTGCGGGATTTCGTCGCGGCCTGGAACAAGGTGATGAACCTCGACCGCTTCGACCTCGCGTGAATGTCGCGATGCGGTAACGCAGTTTCGCTGTAACGTGAAACGGCCGGTCGCACGACCGGCCGTTTTTTCTTCAAGGATCGTGTCGAAGGAGTGACGATCATGACGCAAATGATGCTGAACATGCGCACCGCGTTCACGCCGGCCGAGTGGGCGCGGCGTATCGTCGGTTTCGCGATCGTCGTCGGCGGTGCGGCCGAGCTGGTCGCGCAGGCGCTGCACGCGCTCGCGCCGCTCGTGTCGGGCGCCGGCGGCTGAGCGCGCGAATCGCTCGCCGCACCGGACCGGCGAGGCGTGAACGGATGCCGTGCGACGCGGTATGCGAATTGCTCGACGCATTTTCTCCGCTTCAACATTTCGAATGAGGAGTTCCGAAGATGGCCAGGAAAGGCAACGCCACGCAGATCAACATCGGCATCAGCGACAAGGACCGCAGGAAAATCGCGGACGGCCTGTCGCGCCTGCTTGCCGATACGTTCTCGCTTTACCTGAAGACCCACAATTTCCACTGGAACGTCACTGGTCCGATGTTCAACACGCTGCACCTGATGTTCGAAGCGCAGTACAACGAACTGTGGCTCGCGGTCGACTCGGTCGCCGAGCGCATTCGCACGCTCGGCGTCGTCGCGCCGGGCACCTTCGCGGATTTCGCGAAGCTGTCGTCGGTGCCGGAAGCGAACGGCGTGCCGGCGGCCGAAGAGATGATCCGTCAGCTCGTCGAAGGGCACGAGACGGTCGTGCGCACGGCGCGCGAAATCTTCCCGATCGCCGACGCGGCGAGCGACGAGCCGACCGCCGACCTGCTGACGCAGCGCCTGCAGACGCATGAAAAGACCGCGTGGATGCTGCGGTCGCTGCTCGCGTAAGTTCGACGCGACCGGTCGCCCGCCGCGCGGCCGGCATCGGCGGGCAGTCCGACCTCAAATCGGGGCCGGGTCGCCTGCATCGGATCGAATCCTGCCTTGGCCGCCGGTGCATGTTTGCCGCGCATCTGTCCCTTGATTTGCGGGCGGGACTGCTTCGGCCGCTTGCAGCGGGCCGGCGTGGCCGACGCGCGTACCGCGGCACGCGGGCGCGGGCCATCCCGACATGACGCGAACCGTGCCTCGGCTCTAAAATGCCGGGATTATCTTCCCGGTGCTTCGCCATGCTTGCCCGCTTTCCCCTGTATCTGCGGCTCGTCCGGATGGACAAGCCGATCGGCAGCCTGCTGCTGCTCTGGCCGACGCTCAACGCACTGTGGATCGCATCGGACGGCCATCCGCGCTGGTCGCTGCTCGTGATCTTCGCGCTCGGCACGCTGCTGATGCGCTCGGCCGGCTGTGCGATGAACGACTATGCCGACCGCGATTTCGACCGTCACGTGAAGCGCACGGCCGACCGGCCGCTGACGTCGGGCAAGATCCGCGCATGGGAAGCTGTCGCGATCGCGGTGGTGCTGTCGTTCATCGCGTTCCTGCTGATCCTGCCGCTCAACACGCTGACGAAGGAGTTGTCGGTCGTCGCCTTGTTCGTCGCCGGTTCGTATCCGTTCATGAAGCGATTCTTCGCGATTCCGCAGGCATATCTCGGCATCGCGTTCGGCTTCGGCATCCCGATGGCGTTCGCGGCCGTCCAGGACACGGTGCCGATGCTCGCATGGGTGATGCTGATCGCGAACATCTTCTGGTCGGTCGCGTACGACACCGAATACGCGATGGTCGACCGCGACGACGACATCAAGATCGGCATTCGCACGTCCGCGCTGACGTTCGGCCGCTTCGACGTCGCGGCCGTGATGGCGTGCTATGCGGTGACGCTCGGCATCTACGTATGGATCGGCGTGACGCTCGGCTTCGGTCTCGCGTACTGGGCCGGCTGGGCGGCGGCGGTCGGCTGCGCGCTGTATCACTACACGCTGATCAAGGGGCGCGAGCGGATGCCGTGCTTCGCGGCGTTCCGGCACAACAACTGGCTCGGCGGCGTGCTGTTCGCGGGGATCGCCGCGCATTACCTACTGGCGGGTGCGGCCGGCAACTGACGCGACCGCGCGCCGATGCGCGATGCCAGCAAAAAAGCGGCCGAGGCCGCTTTTTTGTTGCCGGTGCCGGAAACCCGGCGGCGGTCGCGGCGCTTATGCGCGGCCGAGCTCGTCGCCCATTTCCTTCGCGCGTGCCTCGGCTGCGAGCGCGCCGCGCACGATCGCTTCCTTCACGCCCTGCGCGTCGAACGACGCGAGCGCGGCGGCCGTCGTGCCGCCCTTCGACGTCACGCGCTCGCGCAGCACGCTTGCCGGCTCGCCCGATTGCGCGGCGAGTTGCGCGGCGCCCGCGAACGTTGCGACCGCAAGCGCGCGGCCCTGTTCGTCGTTCATGCCGAGGCGGCGCGCGGCTTCCTGCAGCGCTTCGATGAAATAGAACACGTAGGCCGGGCCGCTGCCCGAGATCGCCGTGACCGCATCGAGCTGCGCTTCGTCGTCGAACCACACGATCTCGCCGACCGCGCCGAGCACGTTCGACGCGAGCTCGCGACCGGCCGCGTCGACGCCCGGCAGCGCGGCGAGACCCGTCACGCCCATGCCGACCAGCGCGGGCGTGTTCGGCATCGTGCGCACGACGCGCGCGTAGTCGCCGAGCCAGCGGGCGAGGTCGGTGCCGCGGATGCCCGCCGCAATGCTGATCACGAGCTGCGATTTCAAATGCGGCGCGAGCGCCTGCGCGACGTCCTTCAGCACCTGCGGTTTCACCGCGAGCACGATCGCGTCGTAGTCCGCGAGCGTCGCGTCGATGGCCGCGCCGGTGCGGATGCCGAACTGCTGCGCCGTGCGCGCGCGGGCGTCCTCGTTGACGTCGATGGCATACAGGCCGTCAGCGGCGACGCCGCGCTTGATCAGGCCGCCGATGAGGGCCGCGGCCATGTTGCCGCCGCCGATGAATGCGATTTTCATGATGTCCGATTGAGCAGATGAGTGAACGGAAAGGCGGAAAAGGGCAGCGCTCAGTGCGAATAGTCGCGCGCGCCGAAGATCGCGGTGCCGACGCGCACGATCGTCGCGCCTTCGAGCACCGCGGCTTCGAGATCGGCGGACATGCCCATCGACAACGTGTCGAGCGGCAGGCCCTCGGCGCGCAATGCATCGAACAGCGCGCGCAGCGCGCGATGTGGCACGCGTTGCGCGTCGGTATCGCCGGCCGGTTCGGGAATCGCCATCAGGCCGCGCAGCCGCAGCGCCGGCAGCGCGGCGACCGCGCGCGCGACGTCGGCCACGTCGGCCGGCGCGACGCCGCTCTTCGACGCCTCGCCGCTGATGTTCACCTGCACGCACACGTTGAGCGGCGGCAGGTGCGCGGGGCGCTGTTCGGCGAGGCGCTGCGCGATCTTCAGCCGGTCGACCGAATGGACCCAGTCGAACCGTTCGGCGACCGGGCGCGTCTTGTTCGATTGCAGCGGCCCGATGAAATGCCATTCGAGGTCCGCGCGCAGGTCGGCGAGCGCGTCGATCTTGTCGATCGATTCCTGCACGTAGTTCTCGCCGAACGCGCGTTGTCCGGCCGCATGCGCGGCGCGCACGTCGTCGGCGGGAAACGTCTTCGACACGGCGAGCAGCGAGACGGTGGCGGGATCGCGGCCGGCCGCGCGGGCGGCGTCGGCGATGCGGCGGTGAACGGAATCGAGACGGGCGGCGAAGTCGGACATGACGGGCACGGAAGCAGGCACGGGGAAGCGATTACGGCGGCGAGTACGGTGACGAATGCGGCACGGCACGCGCCGCTTCGATTCGCTCATTATACGGACGCCGCCGCAGGTGCCGCGCTAGCCGTACAGCAGATGCTCGACGAGCTGAATCCAGTGCGTGACCGGAATCTGCGTGCCGCTTTGCAGGTGCGCGATGCAGCCGACGTTGCCGGACACGATCATCTGCGGCTCGAGTGCCTGCAGCTTCAGCAGCTTCTGCTTGCGCAGCCGGTACGACAGCGACGGCTGCGTCAGCGAATAGGTGCCGGCCGACCCGCAGCACAGATGACTGTCGGCCGGCAGCCGCACGTCGATGCCGAGCGTCTCGAGCAGGCGCTCGACCTTGCCGCGCGACTGCTGGCCGTGCTGCAGCGTGCACGGCGGGTGATACGCGACGGTATGGATCGCGCGGCGCCGCGCGAGCGTCGAGAGCTCGGCCTCGAACGCGAGCAGCACGTCGGAGATGTCGCGCGTCAGCGCGACGATGCGCTGCGCCTTCTCCGCATACGCCGGATCGTCGCGCAGCAGGTGCGCGTATTCGAGCACCGTCGCGCCGCAGCCCGATGCGTTCATCACGATCGCCTCTGCGCCTTGCTCGACGTACGGCCACCACGCGTCGATGTTGCGGCGCGCGTCGTCGAGCGCTTCGTCGTGATAGTTCAGGTGCAGGCGGATCGCGCCGCAGCACCCCGCGTCGGGTGCGACGATCGTCTCGACGCCGAGCGCATCGAGCACGCGCGCGGTCGCGATGTTGATGTTCGGCAGCATCGACGGCTGCACGCAGCCGGCGAGCATCAGCATCTTGCGCGGATGCGTGCGCTGCGGCCATTCGAGCAGCCGCGTGCGCGGCGGCACCTTGTCGCGCAGCCGTTTCGGCAAGAGCGGCCGCACGTGCTGGCCGAGCCGCATGATCGGCGAGAACAGCGCCTCGTTCGGCACGAGGCTCGCGAGCACGCGGCGCACGAGCCGCTGCTGCACGGGGCGCTGCACTTGCGCCTCGACGTGCTTGCGGCCGATCTCGACGAGCCGGCCGTACTGGACACCCGACGGGCAGGTCGTCTCGCAGCTGCGGCACGTGAGGCAGCGGTCGAGGTGCTGCTGCGTGCTGCGCGTGACGGGCGCGCCTTCGACCATCTGCTTGATCAGGTAGATGCGGCCGCGCGGGCCGTCGAGTTCGTCGCCGAGCAGTTGGTAGGTCGGGCACGTCGCGGTGCAGAAGCCGCAATGCACGCACTTGCGCAGGATCGCGTCGGCCTCGTCGCCGTCGGGCGTATTGCGGATGAAATCGGCGAGGTTCGTTTGCATCGAGCCCTCAGAGATCGGGGTAGAGCCGGCCGCGGTTGAAGATGCGCGCGGGATCGAACGCCGTCTTCAGCCCGCGGTGAATCTTCATCAGCGGCGCGGGCAGCGGCGTGAACACGCCCGCGCTGCGGTCGTAGGATTCGCCCGCGCGGAACAGCGTCGCATGGCCGCCGGCCTGCTTCGCGCTCATGCGCACCGTCTGCGCGTCGGCGTCGGTGATCCACCAGCGCTGCGCACCGCCCCATTCCATCAGCTGGGTGCCAGGCAGGTGCATCGGTTCGGTGATCGACGGCAGCGCGAGGCGCCACAGCGCATAGCCGGGCGGAATGCCGTTGAAGAACGGATCGGTATGCTCGCGCAGGCCGGCCCAGAAGCGCTCGGCCTCGACCGCGTCGACGACTTCTCCGCCGAGCAGCGTCTTCGCCGATTTCACGGCGGCCTCGGCGCCCGACAGCCGCAGCACCAGCGTGCCGTTGCGCCAGGCGCTCGCGCTGACCGGCAGCGGATGGCCGCCCCATTCGTTGAGCTTGCGCACCGCGTCGGTCGCGGTCATCTCGAACTTCAGCGTGACTTCGGCGACCGGCACCGGCAGCACCTTGATCGACAGGTCGAGCATCAGCCCGAGCGTGCCGAGCGCGCCGGCCATCAGCCGCGACACGTCGTAGCCGGCGACGTTCTTCACGACCTGCCCGCCGAAGCGCAGCACTTCGCCGCGTCCGTTCATCAGCGTGACGCCGAGCACGAAATCGCGCGGCGCGCCGCAGGTCGCGCGGCGCGGGCCGGCGAGGCCCGCCGCGATGCAGCCGCCGACGGTGGCCGCGCGGCCGAAATGCGGCGGCTCGAACGCCAGCATCTGGCCGCGCTCGGCGAGGACGGTTTCAAGCTGCGCGAGCGGCGTGCCCGCGCGGACCGTGACGACGAGCTCGGCCGGGTCGTACGACACGATGCCCTGAAACGAGCGCGTGTCGAGTATTTCGCCGTCCAGCGCCTGGCCGTACCAGTCCTTGGTGCCGCCGCCGCGAATCCGCAGCGGCCGGCCGTCGGCACTGGCGGCACGGATGCGCTCGGCCCATCCGGCGACGATGTCGTCCTCTTCCATGTTCTGTTGCTGCCTCGTTGTTGTCCGGTCGATTGTACCGGGGTGGCGCGAATCCACATCGCGACTATCCCTAAGCCCCGTATGACGAAGGCATGCCGCCGCCACGCGCGCGGCCGGCACGGGCCGCGCGACTGCGCGGCGCTCAGAAGCGCGGCAGGTCGGGGTGCGGCAGCAGCCCCCCGCGCACGTGCTGGCGGCCGTACTCGGCGCAACGCGCGCGGGTCGGGATGCCCTTGTCGGGATTGAGCAGCCCGGCCGGATCGAACGCGCGCTTGACCGCGAAGAACGCATCGCGCTCCTGCGGCGAGAACTGTACGCACATCGAATTGAGCTTTTCGATGCCGACGCCGTGCTCGCCGGTCACGCTGCCGCCGAATTCCACGCAGCATTCGAGGATTTCCGCGCCGAACTGTTCGGCACGGTGCAGCTCGTCCGGATCGTTCGCGTTGTAGAGGATCAGCGGATGCATGTTGCCGTCGCCGGCGTGGAACACGTTGATGCAGCGCAGCCCGTAGCGCGTCTCGAGTTGCTCGATGCGCGCGAGCAAGGGGCCGATCGCGCGGCGCGGCACGGTGCCGTCCATGCAGTAATAGTCGGCGGAAATGCGCCCGGCGGCCGGAAACGCGTTCTTGCGGCCGGACCAGAAGCGCAGCCGCTCGCTTTCGTTGCGCGATACCTGGATCCGCGTTGCGCCATGTTCGCGCAGCACGGCCGTCATGCGGACGATTTCCTCCGCGACTTCCTCGGGCGTGCCGTCCGATTCGCACAGCAGGATCGCCTTCGCGTCGAGGTCGTAGCCCGCATGCGTGAACGCCTCGACGGCCTGGGTGGCCGGCTTGTCCATCATCTCCAGCCCGGCCGGGATGATGCCCGACGCGATGATCGCGGCGACCGCCTCGCCGCCCTTCACGACATCGTCGAAGCTCGCCATCACGAGCTGCGCGGTCTGCGGTTTCGGGATCAGCTTCACCGTGATCTCGGTGACGATCGCGAACATCCCTTCGCTGCCGATCATCACCGCGAGCAGGTCGAGGCCCGGCGTGTCGAGGCCGAGCGAGCCGAATTCGACGATCTCGCCGTCGATCGTGACCGCGCGCACGCGCATCACGTTGTGCACCGTCAGCCCGTATTTCAGGCAGTGGACGCCGCCGGAATTCTCCGCCACGTTGCCGCCGATCGTGCAGGCGATCTGCGACGAAGGATCGGGCGCGTAGTACAGCCCGTACGGCGCGGCGGCTTCCGAAATCGCGAGGTTGCGCACGCCGGGCTGCACCGTGGCCGTGCGCGCGTACGGATCGACCTCGACGATGCGCGTGAAGCGCGCGAGCGACAGCACGACGCCGTTCGCGATCGGCAGCGCGCCGCCGGACAGGCTCGTGCCCGCGCCGCGCGGCACGATCGGCACTTCCATGCGGCGGCAGATCTGCACGATCCGCTGCACCTGCGATTCGGTTTCGGGCAGCGCGACCGCGAGCGGCAGCCGGCGGTACGCCGACAGGCCGTCGCATTCGTACGGCGCGGTGTCTTCGTCGCGGAACAGCAGGCAATGCGTCGGCAGCACGGCCATCAGCGCCTGCACGACTTCGCGCTGGCGCTGCGCGCGGGTCGCGCTCGACAGTTCGACGGAAGCGTTCATCGGGTCTCCTGCGGGCGGCGCGGCGGCGCGCCGCCATGTCAGCACGTGAAGATCTTGCCGGGATTCATCAGATTGCGCGGATCGAGCGCGAGCTTGATCGCGCGCATCGCGTCGATCGCGTTGTCGCCGTGCTCTTTCGGCAGGAAGCGCATCTTGTGCAGGCCGACGCCATGCTCGCCGGTGCAGGTGCCGCCGAGGCGCAGCGCGCGTTCGACGATCCGGTCGTTGATGCGTTCGGCTTCGTCGATTTCCTCGGGCTTGTCGGGATCGATCAGGATCGCGACGTGGAAATTGCCGTCGCCGACGTGGCCGACGATCGGGCAGGGCAGCGACGACGCGCGCAGGTCGACTTCGGTTTCCTCGACGCACGCGGCGAGTTGCGAGATCGGCACGCACACGTCGGTCGTCACCGCGCGGCAGCCGGGTTTCAGCTGCAGCATCGCGAAGTACGCGTTGTGGCGCGCGGCCCAGAGCCGCGTGCGATCCTCGGGGCGGGTCGCCCATTCGAAGCCCTGGCCGTTGTTCTGGCCCGCGAGCGTCTGCACGAGCTCGGCCTGTTCCTTCACGCCGGCTTCGGTGCCGTGGAATTCGAAGAACAGCGTCGGCGCTTCGGCGAGCGTCAGGTTCGAGTGGCGGTTGATCGAGCGCACGGCGAGCGAGTCGACGAACTCGACGCGCGCGATCGGAACGCCGATCTGGATCGTCTCGATCACGGTGCGCACCGCGTCGCCCATCGACGGGAACGTGCAGATCGCGGCCGACACGGCTTCGGGCAGCGGATGCAGGCGCAGCGTGATCTCGGTGATCACGCCGAGCGTGCCTTCGGAGCCGACGAACAGCCGCGTGAGGTCGTAGCCGGCCGACGACTTGCGCGCGCGCGAGCCCGTCTTCACGACACGGCCGTCGGCGAGCACGGCGGTGAGGCCGAGCACGTTCTCGCGCATGGTTCCGTAGCGCACGGCGTTGGTGCCCGATGCGCGGGTCGCGGTCATGCCGCCGATGCTGGCGTCGGCGCCCGGATCGATCGGGAAGAACAGGCCGGTGTCGCGCAGCGCTTCGTTGAGCGCCTTGCGCGTGATGCCCGGCTCGACTGTGACAGTCAGGTCTTCCGCGTTGATCGACAGCACGCGGTTCATTTCCGACAGGTCGAGCGAGATGCCGCCGCGCACGGCGAGCAGGTGGCCTTCGAGCGACGAGCCGGCGCCGTACGGGATCAGCGGCACGCCGTAGAGCGCGCACAGCGACACGACTTCGCGAACTTCATCGGCGTTGTGGGCGAATACGACGGCGTCGGGCAGTTGCGGATCGAACGGCGATTCGTCGCGGCCGTGATGGGCGCGGACGGCGTCGGCGGTCGACACGCGCTCGCCGAAGGCGGCGCGCAGCGCATCGAGCATGGCGGAGGGCAGCGGGCGGCGCGCGGTGGCCGGCGGGGCAGGGTGATTCACGAATGTCTCCTGACGACTGCTTGTCAAACTTTCGGCCCATTCTACGCTGTAACGCCCGCTGCGCCCGCCGCCGCAGGCTGCGATAATCGCGTTCCTGGGCAACCGGGCCGCATCGCGGCCGCGCACGAGAGGACATTCGCATGGGTAACCGCTTGAGCAAGATCGCGACGCGCACGGGCGACGACGGCACCACGGGCCTCGGCGACGGACGGCGCATCGGCAAGGACAACGCGCGGATCGCCGCGATCGGCGACGTCGACGAACTGAACTCGAACCTCGGCGTGCTGCTCGCCGAGCCGCTGCCGGACGACGTGCGCACCGCGCTCGTCACGATCCAGCACGACCTGTTCGATCTCGGCGGCGAGCTGTGCATTCCCGGCCATGCGGTGCTCGACGACACGCACCTCGCGCGCCTCGACCGGTGGCTCGCCGACTACAACGCGACGCTGCCGCCGCTGAAGGAATTCATCCTGCCGGCCGGCTCGCGCGCGGCATCGCTCGCGCACGTATGCCGGACGGTGTGCCGCCGCGCGGAGCGCTCGATCGTCGCGCTCGGGCGGAACGACGCGCTCAATGATGCGCCGCGACGTTACGTGAACCGGCTGTCGGACCTGCTGTTCGTGCTGGCGCGCGTGCTGAACCGCGCGGGTGGCGGTTCGGACGTGCTGTGGGAGCGCGGGCGCGTCCGCTGACGCGCGGCCGCGTTCTTGCGCACTGCGACAATTTGCCCGGGGGGCCGTCGATTTTTAAAGATGTATCGTATGAGCATGTTTAACGGAGAATACGAACATGACCCACATCACTGCTGACCAGATGGCTCGTGTGAAGGCCACTGCCCCTGTCCTCGCCGTGCACGGCGCGACGATCACGAAGCACTTCTACCAGCGCATGTTCGCGCGCCATCCGGAACTGAAGAACCTGTTCAACCAGACGCACCAGAAGACCGGCAGCCAGCCGGAAACGCTCGCGAAGGCGGTCTATGCATATGCGGCGAACATCGACAACCTCGGCGCGCTCGGCGGGGCGGTGTCGCATATCGCGCACAAGCACGCGAGCCTGAACATCCGTCCCGAGCATTACCCGATCGTCGGCGAGAACCTGCTTGCGTCGATCGTCGAAGTGCTCGGCGACACGGTCGATGCTCAGACGCTCGAGGCATGGCGTGTCGCGTACGGCCAGCTCGCGCAGATCCTGATCGGCGCCGAGGCCGATCTGTACGCGGGCGCCGCGTGGAGCGGCTTCCGTCCGTTCAAGGTCGCCCGCAAGGTGCGTGAAAGCGACGAGATCACGTCGTTCTACCTGACGCCCGCCGACGGCGGCGAGGCGCCGACCTTCGCGCCGGGCCAGTACGTCACGGTGAAGCGTTTCGTCGGCGACCTCGGCGTCGACCAGCCGCGCCAGTACAGCCTGTCCGACGCGCCGCACGGCAAGTGGCTGCGCATCTCGGTGAAGCGCGAGGCCGGCCAGCCGGAAGCAATCCCGGCCGGCAAGGTGTCGACGCTGATGCATGACGGCGTGGAGGAGGGCGCTATCGTCGAAGTGACCGCGCCGATGGGCGAATTCTCGCTGAAGCGCGGCGTCGATACGCCGGTCGTGCTGATCTCCGGCGGCGTCGGCCTGACGCCGATGGTGTCGATGGCATCGACACTGGTCGGCGAAGGCAGTACGCGCGAGGTGCGGTTCGTCCACGCATGCCGGTCGGGCGCGGTGCATGCGTTCCGCGATTGGCTGAACGATACGGTGCGCGAACACGCGAACGTGAAGCGCACGGTGCTGTACGAGCTGGTCGGCCCGAACGACCGGGGCGGCGTCGATCACGACCTCGAAGGGCGCCTGACGCCCGAACGCGTGAAGCAATACGCGCTGGTGTCGGATGCCGACTACTACGTCTGCGGCCCGATCGCGTTCATGAAGGCGCAGCGCGACGCGCTGGTCGCGCTCGGCGTCGCGCCGGCGCGCATCAATACCGAGATCTTCGGCTCGGGCGCGCTCGAGTGAAATCCTGACGGCGGCTGCCCGTCAACGAAAAAAGCCCGGCGCGAGCCGGGCTTTTTCTTGCTGCGCAGGCGGCAGGCCGCGGGCGGCACGCGCCGCCTCGAGCCTGCCGGCGATCAGTTGCCGCTGCCGCGCGCGACGCGCCGTGCCTTCACCGATTCCGCGAGACCTTCGAGCACCTTCACGCTGTCGTCCCACGCAATGCACGCGTCGGTGATGCTCTGGCCGTAGGTCAGCGGGCAGCCTTCCTTCAGGTCCTGGCGCCCCTCGACGAGGTGCGACTCGATCATCACGCCGACGATGCGCTCGTCGCCGGCCGCCACCTGGCGGCCGATGTCCGCGCACACGGGGATCTGGTTCTCGTGCTTCTTCGAGCTGTTCGCGTGGCTCGCGTCGATCATCAGGCGTGCGGCGAGGCCGGCCTTGCCGATGTCCGCGCACGCGGCGTTCACGCTGTCCGCGTCGTAGTTCGGCGTCTTGCCGCCGCGCAGGATCACGTGGCAGTCCTCGTTGCCGGCCGTCGACACGATCGCCGAGTGGCCGCCCTTGGTCACCGACAGGAAATGGTGCGGCTGCGATGCGGCCTTGATCGCGTCGACCGCGATCTTCACGTTGCCGTCGGTGCCGTTCTTGAAACCGACCGGGCACGACAGCCCCGACGCGAGCTCGCGGTGCACCTGCGACTCGGTCGTGCGCGCGCCGATCGCGCCCCACGAGATCAGGTCGGCGATGTACTGCGGGCTGATCATGTCGAGGTATTCGGTCGCGGCCGGCAGCCCCATCTCGTTGATCTGCAGCAGCAGTTCGCGCGCGGTGCGCAGCCCTTCGTTGATCTTGAAGCTGTTGTCGAGGTGCGGATCGTTGATGAGCCCCTTCCAGCCGACCGTCGTGCGCGGCTTCTCGAAGTACACCCGCATCACGATTTCCAGCTCGCCCTTGAAGCGCTCGCGTTCCTTCACGAGCCGCCCCGCGTACTCGATCGCCGCCTTCGTATCGTGGATCGAACACGGCCCGATCACGACGATCAGCCGGTCGTCCATCCCGTGCAGGATGCGGTGCATCGACTGGCGCGAGTTGTAGATCAGCTCGGACGCGGCCTCGGAGCACGCGAATTCTCGGATCAGATGGGCGGGCGGCGTCAGTTCCTTGAGTTCGCGAATGCGGACGTCGTCGGTGTTGTGCGGGGGCATGCTGTTTCTCCTAATTTTGCGGGCGCCGTTCGGTCAGTGCGCGTGCGGCAGATTCATCAATTCAAGCGATTCAGTGATTTCGGTCGGGGCCGCGGGATGCGCTGCGGCGGCGACCGGGTGGCGAAGGGCGAAAAAAAACCGCCGGGTTCGCCGGCGGTTTTTTCGGGAATTTCGGTTGCGCTTTACGCGCCATCAACCCTCTCGATCCGCCAGCGGTCTGAGATGCCAAAAAAAGTAAAAATAAAACTTGGCGGACATGACGGAGATTCGGTTCGTCAAAAAAGTTGATTCGGAATTTATACCCGGTCGCCGGGCCGCTGGCAACCGGGGACGCTCGAAAATGCGGACAATCCGCGCGCTTTCGTCGAAATGCGCGGATTGTCTGCGCCGCGATGCGGTTATGCCGTACCGCCGACCGTCATCTTGTCGATCCGCAGGGTCGGCTGGCCGACGCCGACCGGCACGCTCTGGCCTTCCTTGCCGCACACGCCGACACCCGAGTCGAGCGACATGTCGTTGCCGATCATGCTCACGTACTTCAGCGATTCCGGGCCGCTGCCGATCAGCGTCGCGCCCTTCACCGGGTAGGTGATCTTGCCGTTCTCGATCATGTACGCCTCGGACGCCGAAAACACGAACTTGCCGTTCGTGATGTCGACCTGGCCGCCGCCGAAGTTCACCGCGTACAGGCCGTTCTTGACCGACGCGATGATTTCCTGCGGATCCTTGTCGCCGTTCAGCATGTACGTGTTGGTCATGCGCGGCATCGGCAGCGCCGCATACGACTCGCGCCGCGCGTTGCCGGTGACGGGCATCTTCATCAGGCGCGCGTTCAGCGTGTCCTGGATGTAGCCCTTCAGGATGCCGTCCTCGATCAGCGTCGTGCACTGCGTCGGGTTGCCTTCGTCGTCGATGTTCAGCGAGCCGCGGCGATTCGGCAGCGTGCCGTCGTCGACCACCGTCACGCCCTTCGCGGCGACCTGCTCGCCGATCCGGCCGGCGAACGCCGACGAACCCTTGCGGTTGAAGTCGCCCTCGAGGCCGTGGCCGATCGCCTCGTGCAGCAGCACGCCCGGCCAGCCCGGCCCGAGCACGACCGTCATCGCGCCGGCCGGGGCGGGGCGCGCGTCGAGGTTCACGAGCGCCGCGTGCACGGCGTCGTCGACGTAGCGCGACAGCACTTCGTCGGTGAAGTAGCCGTAGTCGAAGCGGCCGCCGCCGCCGCCGGAGCCGATTTCGCGGCGGCCGTTCTGTTCGGCGATCACCGTGACCGACACGCGCACGAGCGGGCGGATGTCGGCGGCGAGCGCGCCGTCGCTGCGCGCGACCAGCACGACGTCGTATTCGCCGGCAAGCCCCGCCATCACCTGCGTGACGCGCGGGTCGCGACCGCGCGCCATCTGCTCGATGCGCTCGAGCAGCTTGACCTTGGCCGTCGCGTCGAGCGACGCGAGCGGATCGGACGGCAGGTACAGGTCGCGGCCCGAGATGCCCTTCAGCGACGTCGCCGCCTTGATCTTCTGGCGGCCGCCGCCGGCCGCCGCGATCGCCTTGGTGGCCGCGGCCGCCTGGGCGATGGCTTCCGGCGACAGGTCGTCCGAGTAGGCGAACGCGGTGCGGTCGCCCGCGACCGCGCGCACGCCGACGCCCTGGTCGATGCTGAAGCTGCCCGACTTCACGATGCCTTCCTCGAGGCTCCACGCTTCGCTGCGGGTCGCCTGGAAGTACAGGTCCGCGTAGTCGACGCGATGCGTGAAGATGTCGGCGATCGTGCGCGTGAGCAGGCTCTCGTCGAGGCCGTACGGCGTGAGGAGGATGTCCTTCGCCAGCGCAAGATTGCGGATGCCGGGTTCGATGATGTTCATGCGGGTATCGAGGGTTCTCAAAAAGTTGTCGGGTGCGTGCTGGGCAGATGGGTTGGCCGGGCGGCGTTTCAAGCGCCAGGGCGGATCGGATGTTCAGGCCAGCACGCGATGCCGCCACGCGGGCAGGCTCTGGCGCACGTCGGCGATGCGCTGCGGATCGAGCGCGCCGGTCACGACGCTCGCGCCTTCGTCGCGGACCGCGACGATTTCGCCCCACGGGTCGATCAGCATGCTGTGGCCCCAGGTGCGCCGGCCGTTCTCGTGCTTGCCGCCTTGCGCGGCCGCGAGCACGTAACACTGATTCTCGACGGCCCGCGCGCGCAGCAGCATTTCCCAGTGCGCGCGGCCCGTCGTATACGTAAACGCCGACGGCACGACGATCAGCGCGCAGTCGCCCATCCTGCGATACAGCTCCGGAAAGCGCAGATCGTAACAGACCGACAGGCCGACCCGCCCGAACGGCGCGTCGAACGCGACGACCGTGTCGCCCGCGCGGATCGTGCGCGCCTCGTCGAACGATTCGTCGCCTTTCTCGAAGTTGAACAGGTGGATCTTGTCGTAGCGGGCCGCTTCGTGACCGCTCGGGTCGAACACGAGCGTCGTGTTCAGCACGCGATCGGGTTCGGGCGCCTTCAGCGGCAGCGTGCCGCCGATCACCCAGACGCCATGACGGTGCGCCGCCTCCGAAAGGAAGCGCTGAATCGGACCGTCGCGGTAGGGTTCGGCGAGCGCGAGCTTGTCGGTGTCGCGATGGCCCATGAAGCAGAAATACTCGGGCAGCAGCACGAGCTGCGCGCCGTCGCCGGCCGCCTCCGCGATCAGGCGGCCGGCTTCGGCGAGATTGCGTGCGACGTCCGGCGTGCTCACCATCTGCAGCGCGGCGACCCGAAAGGGCGTGGCGGAACGGGTGTGATCGGTCATCGCTGGATCGGTTGCATCATAAATGGGGTGCGGCCCGGCACCTTGCGCGCGTCAGTGGCTCGCCGCATCGGCCGGACCGTGATTCATCTTACCCTGATCGCCCCGCACCCGCTCGATGTGCGGATGCGCCCACGAGCCGGTGATCGCGTAGTCGAGCGCGAACGCGTGCGACAGCGTCTCCGACAGCGCGTAGTTCGCCGCCAGCACGCCGACGCCGAGCAGCGGATTGATGATCGCGGCTGCGATCGCCGCCGTGCCGGCGCCGATCTTCGGCGCGACGTGCGCGTGCAGGTCCTGCGTCTCGGTGCCGAGGTCGACCGCGCCGCGCACGGTCACGTTGGCCGGCGCCGTCGTCATCGAGAAGTCGTCGGTGCGTGCGATCCCGTTCGAGATCCGGCTGGTGCCCGTGATCTTGTCGAACGGCAGTCCCTTGCCGATCACGTCGCGGAAATTCAGCGTCAGGAAGCGCGCGAGACTCTGCAGGCTCAGCACGCCGAGCAGTTTCGCGGCGCCCGGATCGACCTTCAGGATCTGGCCGTGCTCCAGGTCGAGCGCGATCTGGCCGCCGAGCGACGGCAGATCGACCGCGGTCGGGCCGCCGCGCCAACCGACCTTGCCGGTCACCGTGCCGTGGCCGTTCGCCAGCGTGCGCGGCAGGCCGACGAGGTCGAGCAGCGCGCCCGCGTTGCCAACGTCGAGCTTGAAGTCGAACACGCTGCGGCGCGGTGCATCGTTCTCGTCGACACCGCGGGCCAGCGCGCGACGCGACGTGCGCCAGTTGCCGGTCGCCGTCAGCTTCGCGGCCGGGTTCGCCAGCTCGAGCTTGTCGAGCTGCCACACCGGCGCACCGTCTTCCTCGATGTTGCGCGCATTGACGACGAGCCGGCCGATGTCGTGATCGCGTGCAACGACCTGGTCGACGATCAGGTCGACCGACGGCATCGGCCGGTCGGTCGGCGTCGGCAGGTTCATCGCGCGGCCGACGAGGTCGTGCTGGGCGCTCTGCGGAATCACGAGCTTCGCAAGCCGCGCATTCAGCACGCCCGCGCCGTTGTGGCCGCCGCCCGGCGCCCACGACAGGTAGCCGGAGACCTGGTTCGACGCGATGTTCGCCTGCCACAGCTCGTCGATGTGCGACGCGCCGATGATCACGTTTTCCCAGTTGCGCTTGAGCAGCTTCAGCGTGCCGAAGTGGAGCGCGAAGCGCTTCGGCGTGAAGCTCGCGGCGTCGATGCGGGGCGCGGCTTGCGGTTCCGGCGCGCGCGGCGCGTCGTGCTGCAGCGTGCGGGCCAGCGCGAGCCAGGCGTCGGCATCGAGTTCGTCGACGTCGACGGCGGCGCTCACGCCGTCCTGCGGCAGGTCGGGCATCCGGTGGATACCCATCGCGCCGCGCACCGCGCGCAGCGGCTGGCCGGGCGTCGCGTCGAGCAGGTAGGTCGCGGCCACGGGGCCGAGCGTCAGGTCGGCATGCTCGAGGCGCTTGCCGCCCGCCTGGGCGGCCGGCTGCAGCGTGAAGCGGAACGGCATCGGCGTGCCGGCCGGTTTCGCGAACGGCGCCGGGAAGTTGAGCGCGACGCCCGTCAGGTCGGAACGCGCGGTGACCTCCGGCAGACGGCCCGGCGCGCCGCGCACGGCGAGCTGGTACGGTGCGTCGCCGACCACGTGCTCGAGCAGCGCCGCGGCCGTGCCGCGCAGGTTCAGGCCGCGCGCGGCGTCGAGCGCGAGCTTGCCGTCGACGTCCACCGCGTACGGGCCGTGCGACTGGAAGTTGCCGTTCGCGCGGACCGGGCCACCGAGGAAGCGCCCCGACAGGCCCTGCAGCGACGCGCCAGTCTCGGAAAAATGCACGCTGCCGCGCAGCGCGGACAGCGGCGGTACGCCGTCGGCCGACAGCGTGTTGCCGCCGAACGCGAGTGCGCCTTCGACGTGGGTATGCGGATGCGGAACGTGTTGCGGAATCGTGATTTTGAGCGCGAGCGCCGCCGGCCCCTGCGCATCGATTCGCCGGCCGATGTGCCCGCTCATCGCGCCGAGCGAGCTGTTGTCCGCGTAGTCGATCAGGTCCGCGAGCGGGCCTTGTGCATGGCCGTCGATGATGAGCGGCGACTTCGACGGGTTGCCGAGATCGTCGATCCGGCCGGCAACCTTCGTCAGCGCGACGCGTTTGTAGTGCGCGCGCGCGATGTCGAAACGCAGCTTGTTCTGCGCGAGCTCGAACACGCCGTCGATCCCGTCGAGTGCGGGCCAGACGCTCGGCGTGCCGTTCGCGAGCTTGCGCGGCGGGTACGGCGTCGGCTCGAAGCGCCCGCCGGTGAACGGCGCGACGATATGGAACACGCCGGCGTCCGGCTCGTGTTCGAACGGGAATTTCTCGAGCGGGCCGCGGGCGACGATCGACGCGCCCTTGGTCACCTGGCCGTCCTGCAGCGCATGGCCGAGATAGTCGCGCAGGTGCTCGGACATCCCGGTCGGCAGGTAGCGCGGAATGCGTGCTACCGACGCGCGCGCGAAATCCGCGCGCAGGTCGAGCGAGCCGCGGCCGTGGCCGGGGTTCGTGTACGAGCCAGACACCGCGATTTCCGCATCCGGGTTCGCGACGAACAGGTCGGGCAACGTCACGTCGACGCGCGCGTGCTTCTCGCCCGGCGCCGGCGTGATCACCCATTTCGCGTTGCCGCGCAGCCGGTCGAAGGTGAGGCGCGGCTCGTCGAATTCGCCCGGCACCGTGACCGCCGCGTTGACGGTATCGAAGTGCGCGGCGCCGCCCGTCTCGTTCGCGTCGACGCGGCCCCACAGGTTCTCGACGCCCGGCCAGCCGGCGCGCGGATGGCCGCGCGGCGAGAGGCCGGGAGGCGGCTCCTGCGCGGCGAAGCTGATGCCCTGCAGGTCGCCGAGGAAGCGGTAGCGGACGATCGGCGCGGCGCCGGTGCGACGCTCTTCGTCGGCGAGCTCGGCCCGCGCCGGCTTCGCGCGTTCGACCTCGATGTGATAATTCGACACCATCCCGCGCGGGTCGAGCTTGATCAGTTCGTTGCGCAGCCGCGCCGGCAGCGGCAGCCCGCGGATGAACTCGCTGAGGATGCCGAGATCGACGCGGTCGCCGACGACGCTCAGCAACTGCCCCTGGTCGGCGGCCGGCACGCGGTAGCGGGCGGTCAGCGTCGACAGCGCGAGCGAGCGGGCAAGCGGCGTGCCGTCCGGCAGCGGCGGCTGGCCGAGCTCCGCGTTGAAGCGCGTCAGGTGCAGCGTGTAGTCGCGGCCGGTGTCGAGCGCCATGTCCCAGCCGAAGCCGACCGTCGGCACGTCGAGGCGCGGCTGGGTCGGCCGCACGCGCAGCACGACGTCGGCGCCCTGCAGGTCGCCGCCGGCGGAGCGCAGGTGGCCGTTCTCGAAGGTCGCCCAGATCGCGTTGTCGATCCGGCCCGCGTGGATCGTGAGCGGGATGTCGAGATAGCGGCCGAGCGTCTGCAGGTCGACGGGGCCGGTCGACAGATACGCGTCGCCGGTCCAGTTCGTCGGCTTGCCGATCGGCGCGAGCGGCTTGTGCCGGAAACGCGCGCGGAAATCGAGCGGACCGAGCAGCAGGGTGCCGTTCGCAGGCGCCTGTAGCGCGGCCTTGTGCTCGCGACCGTGGTTGAGCACCGCGAGGCGGATGCCGGACAGCGCGAGCTCCGGTGCGTCATGCTGCGCGTCACGCCAGCGCAGCGTGCCGTTGCGCAGCACGATCGCTTCCTGCTTCAGCAGCCACGTGCTGAACGTGTCGTTGCCGCCATGGGTGGTCGCGACGCCGACGCCCGCGATGCTCAGCGAGCCGTCGGCCGCGCGCGCGACGACGAGGTCCGGATGGTCGACGATCAGGCTCGACAGCGCGGGCGACAGCCGCAGCAGCGACATCCACGACAACGCGGCCGTCGCGTGCGGGACCGACAACGCGATCTGGCCGTCACGGCCGCGAATGGTGAGGTTGGCGACTTCGACGCCCGGCTGCATGCCGGACCAGTGGGGGGACAGTTTGCCGATCGAAAGCTGCGCGTGGAGCTTGTCGGACACCGCGCGCTCGATGCGCGGGCGAAATTCGTCGATACGCGGCAGCACCACGTAGCGCAGCCCGAGGAACGCGCCGGCCGCGACGAAGTACGTGCCGATCCCGACCGCCAGCGTCACCCTGAACACGCGACGCAGGACTGGATGATCGTGCTTCGGAGGTCCCGCTTCGGGTTCAGCTAAGGCGGATTCCTGACGGTCGGACATGCGGCGGAAGGGCGGCGATATGGTAGTTTTGCAGACTGACGTTGAAATGTATCACAGGGGTTCGTGCCGGCGGCCGTTGCGGCGGCGCGGCACGGGCTTTCCGGCGCGCGGTTTTCGCGGCGGCGCATCCGCGTCGCGACACCGCGCCGAGTCCACGGGGCCTGTCGGCGGCGGGGCGCGCAAGCGTTCTCCCGCGGCGGCGGGCCTTACCGCCAGGCCCGCTTTTCGATGACCGACGCTTCCGCCCTGATCAGCCCGTCCTACTCCCGCTATATCGCCCGCGCGGTGGCCGCGCGTCCCGCGCTGTCCGACCAGATCGCCGCGTGGGCCGCCGCGCCGCTCGCCCGCGCGCAGCTCGACGCGCGCCTGACCGAACTGCTCGCATCGCCGGCCGGCGCGGCCGCGCCGGGCGACGAGCAACTGAAGCGCGCGCTGCGGCAGTTGCGTGTCGAGGTGTTCGGCGCGGTCGCGGAGCGCGACCTGCGCGGCGTCGCGGACGTCGCCGAGGTGACGTCCGCGATGACAGATCTCGCCGAGGTGGCCGTGCAGCGCTCGCTCGCGCTGCTGTCGGCAGAACTCGAGGCGATGTACGGCGAGCCGCGCGGCGCCGACGGCCAGCGCGTCGTGCTGGGCGTGGTCGGGATGGGCAAGCTCGGCGGCCGCGAGCTGAACGTGTCGTCCGACATCGACCTGATCTTCGTCTACGAGGACGACGGCGAGACGGCCGGCGGCACGCGCTCGCCGCTGTCCACGCAAGAATACTTCACGCGGCTCGGCCGGCGCTTGATCGGCGTGCTGTCCGAAGTCACGGCCGACGGCTACGTGTTTCGCGTCGACATGCGGCTGCGCCCGAACGGCGATTCGGGGCCGCTCGTGTGCAGCCTCGGGATGCTCGAGGAATATTTCTACGTGCAGGGGCGCGAATGGGAGCGCTACGCGTGGATCAAGGGGCGGCTGGTGTCGGAAGGCGACAGCGACGCGGCGCGGCGGCTCGAGTCGCAGCTCGAATCGATCGTCAAGCCGTTCGTGTACCGCCGCTATCTCGACTTCGGCGTGATCGGCGCGATCCGTTCGCTGCATCAGCAGATTCGCCAGGAAGCCGCGCGCCGCGCGTCGATGCGGCCCGACAAGGCCGACGACATCAAGCTCGGGCGCGGCGGGATCCGCGAGATCGAATTCAGCGCGCAGGTGTTCCAGCTGATCCGAGGCGGCCAGGATGCGGAATTCCGCGTGCGGCCGACGCTCGCGGTGCTGCGCCATGCGCAGGCGCGCGGGCTGATCGGCGAGGACGTGCGCGAGCGCCTGACCGACGCCTACAATTTCCTGCGCACGCTCGAGCATCGGCTGCAGTACCGCGACGACGCGCAGACGCACGCGATGCCGGTCGATCCGAACGAGCGCGCGGCGCTGGCCGCGTCGCTCGGCTTTGCCGACTACGCGGCGCTGATGACGGTGCTCGACGGCTACCGCACCTTCGTCGAGGCGCAGTTCGACCAGATCTTTGCCGACAAGGTGAACGGCGGCCCCTGCGCGGCGGGGGAGGACACCACCGCGTCGTGGATCTGGAGCGGGGCGCTCGCCGACGACGGCGAAGACGACACGCTGCGCGCGCGCCTCGACGGCCTCGGCTTCAGCGATCCGGCGACCGTGCTCGCGCGGCTGCGCGCGATCTGGCAGTCGTCGCGCTACGCGGGCCTGCCGGAAAAGAGCCGGCAACGCTTCGACAGCGTCGCGCAACGCGCGCTCGAGGCCGCGCCGCGGATCGACGCCGCGCGCCGCGACGACACCATCGTGCGGCTGTTCGACCTGCTCGAGACGGTCAGCCGGCGCGGCGTCTATCTCGCGCTGCTGACCGAGTATCCGGCCGCGCTCGATCGCGTGCTGTCGGTGCTCGGCGCGACGCGCTGGGGTGGCGGCTACCTGATCCGCCATCCACAATTGCTCGACGAACTGCTCGACGACGAAGCAATCGCCAGCCCGTTCGACTGGCCGGCGTTCAAGGACGCATTGCGGGCGCGCCTGGCGGCCGCCGACGGCCCCGAGCAGCAGATGGATCTGCTGCGGCATGCGCAGCACGCGGAGGTGTTCCGCATCCTGCTGATCGATCTGGCGGGCCAGCTGTCGGTCGAGCACGTGAGCGATCGTCTGTCGGAGCTCGCCGACGCGGTGCTCGACGTGACGATCGAGGTGGTCTGGTCGCAGCTCGCGAAGCGCCACCGCGACGTGCCGAAGTTCGCGGTGATCGCGTACGGCAAGCTCGGCGGCAAGGAGCTCGGCTACGCGTCGGATCTCGACCTGATCTTCCTGTACGACGACCCCGACGAGCGCTCGGCGGACGTCTACACGACCTTCACGCGACGGCTGATCACGTGGCTCACGACCGCGACCGGCGCGGGCGCGCTGTTCGACATCGACCTGCGGCTGCGGCCGAACGGCGAGGCCGGACTGCTCGTGACCGATCTCGACGCGTTCCGCCGCTACCAGCTGCGCGAGGGCGACGCCGCGAACACCGCGTGGGTGTGGGAGCACCAGGCGCTGACGCGTGCCCGCTACAGCGCGGGCGACACGCAGATTGGCGCGGACTTCGAGGCGATCCGCCAGCAGGTGCTGACGACGCCGCGCGACGGGGCGGTGCTCGCGAAGGAGATCGTCGACATGCGCGGCAAGGTGTTCGCCGGCCACCCGAACCAGACGGACCTGTTCGACCTGAAGCACGATCGCGGCGGGATGGTCGACATCGAATTCATCGTCCAGTACTGGGTGCTGCTGCATGCGTCGAGCGATGCCGAGCTGATCCGCAACACCGGCAACATCGCACTGCTGCGCGAGGTCGCCCGGTTCGGGCTGATGGGCGAGGACGAAGCCGAACGCGTCGGCGCCGCGTACCGCAAGTACCGGAAGCTGCAGCACAAGCTGCGGCTCGACGGGATGGAAAAGGCGCGGGTCGATCCGGCGCTGGTGGCCGACGAGCGGGCGGCCGTGACGGCGTTGTGGGAGCGGGTGTTCGGCGCGGTCGAAACGGGGGTTTGAGTCGGGCGTTCGAATCATCGGAGCAGGGCGGGCGCGATCGGGTGGCCGCTGCTGCCGATGAAAAAAGACCGGCGCATGCGCCGGTCTTTTCGCTTTCGGGGGACCCGCGTCAGGCCGCCAGCATTTCCTTCGCGTGTTTGCGCGTCGTCGCGGTGATCTCGAGCCCGCCGAGCATCCGGGCGACTTCCTCGACCCGGCTCGCCTTGTCGAGCGGGACGACCGACGAGACGGTGCTGCCGCGGTCGTCGGCACCCTTCGCGACCTGGAAGTGATGGTCGCCGCGTGCGGCGACCTGCGGCAGGTGCGTCACGCACAGTACCTGTCGGTCACGTCCGAGCTGATGCAGCAGGCGGCCGACCACCTCGGCGACGCCGCCGCCGATGCCCGTGTCGACTTCGTCGAAAATCAGCGTCGGTGTCGGGCTGGCGGCGCTCGCGATCACCGCGAGCGCAAGGCTGATCCGGGCGAGTTCGCCGCCCGACGCGACTTTCGCGAGCGGCCGCAGCGGTACGCCAGGGTGCCCGGCGACTCGGAATTCGACCTGCTCGAGCCCGTGCGGGCCGCCATCGGCGAGCGGCACGAGCGCGACTTCGAAGCTGCCTCCTGCCATCGACAGTTCCTGCATGCCCGCCGTGACGGCCGTGCCGAGCGCCTTCGCGGCCTGCGCGCGCGCCTTCGACAGGTGTTTCGCGTCGGTGAGATAGGCTTCCCATGCCTTGGCCTGCGCGGCTTCGAGCGCGCCGAGATCGGCGGCTGCGTCGAGCGCGGCGAGCTGCGCGCGGCGTGCCGCATGTTCCTCGTGCAGCGTGTCGGGCGGCAGCCGGAACTTGCGGGCGGTCGAGTGCAGCGCGTCGAGGCGCGTCTCGACCTGCGCGAGCCGGGCCGGGTCGAGATCGAGGCGCTGCGCGTAGTGCGACAGCGAATAGACGGCTTCCTGCAGCTGGATCTCGGCCGGTTCGAGCGATGCGAGCGCGTCGCCGAGCCCCGTGTCGTAGTCGGCCAGGCTGCGCAGTTTCGACACGATTGCGCCGAGCTGCGGGAGCATCGCGTCGTCGGCCTCGGACAGCGCGTTGAGCGCACCCTGCACGCCGGCGATCAGGTTCGCCGAATGCGACAGGCGCTTGTGCTCGCTGCCGACTTCGTCCCATTCGCCCGGTTGCGGTGCGAGCTTGTCGAGCTCGGCGAGCTGCCATGCGAGCTTCTCGCGTTCGAGCTGCAGTTCGCGCTCGTGCGCCTTCGCGGCGTCGATCGCCTGCGTCGCGTCGCGCCAGACGCGCCACGCGCGTGCGACGTTCGCGGCATCGGCGACGAGCCCCGCGTGCGTGTCGAACAGCTCGCGCTGCGCATCGGGACGCATCAGCAACTGGTGCGCGTGCTGGCCGTGGATGTCGACCAGCATCTCGCCGAGCTCGCGCAGCTGCGCGAGCGTCGCGCTGGTGCCGTTGATGAATGCGCGCGAGCGGCCGTTCGCGTCGATCACGCGGCGCAGCATCACGGTGTCCTCGGCGTCGAACGCGTGTTCGTCGAGCCAGCGCGCGACGCGGTCGTGCGGCGTGAATTCGGCGGTGATGTCGGCGCGGCCGCAGCCGGCGCGCACGACGCTCGCGTCGGCGCGTTCGCCGAGCGCGAGGGCGAGGGCGTCGATCAGGATCGATTTGCCGGCGCCGGTTTCGCCGGAAAAGACGGTGAAGCCGCTATCGAATTCGAGATCGAGCGCGGCGACGATGACGAAGTCGCGAATCGAGAGGTGGCGAAGCATGGTGTCGGGCTCAGGTGCGTCAGGACGCCTTGTCGTCTTCGTTCGATGCGTGTTCATTCCAGTGCAGCTTCTTGCGCAGCGTCGCGTAATAGCTGTAGCCGACCGGATGCAGGAACGGCACCGTGTGCTTCGAGCGGCGCACCTCGATCGTGTCGTTCAGCTCCAGCGCGGTAAACGACTGCATGTCGAAGTTCACGTTGACGTCGCGGCCGCCGACGATCTGGATCGCGATCTTCGAATCGTCGGGCAGCACGATCGGCCGGTTCGACAGCGCATGCGGCGCGATCGGCACGAGCACGATGCCCTGGAGTTGCGGGTGCAGGATCGGCCCGGCCGACGACAGCGCGTACGCGGTCGAGCCGGTCGGCGTGGCGACGATCAGGCCGTCCGAACGCTGGTTGTACATATACCGGCCGTCGACCGACGCACGCAATTCGACCATCCCGGAAAAGCCGCTGCGGTTCACGACGACGTCGTTGAACGCGAGTGCGTGGTAGATCGGTTCGCCGTCGCGCACGATCCGGGCCTCGAGCAGCGAGCGCTCCTCGCGCTCGAACTTGCCCGACAGGATCACCGGGACGCGCGCCTGCATGTCGGCCGCCGCGATGTCCGTGATGAAGCCGAGCCGCCCGTGGTTGATCCCGATCAGCGGTGTCTTGTACGGCGCGAGCTGGCGGCCGATGCCGAGCATCGTGCCGTCGCCGCCGAGCACGACCGCCACGTCCGCGCGCGCGCCGATTTCCGCCGGAGTGAGCGCCGGATAGCCGGAGATGCCGATCTCGCGCGCGGTTTCGGCTTCGAACACGACCTCGAAGCCGAGCTTCGCGATGCAGCCAGCCAGCGTGGCGAGCGGCTCGGCGATGCCGGGCGTGTTGCTCCGGCCCACGAGCGCGACAGTATTGAACTGATTACCGGTTTTCATGCCGGCATTACACCATAGCTCGTTGACGAAAAGAACCGGCTGTGTGAAGACGGGGCCGGATCGGTCAGCCCGCGCGACAGTGGCCGCGGCCACTCGCCGTGCTCGCGCGGTTGCGCTAAAATTTTCCACCATGCTAGATCCTCGCGCACGAACCCTCCTGAAAACCCTGATCGAACGGTATATCGCCGACGGTCAGCCGGTCGGCTCGCGCACGTTGTCCCGTTACTCGGGGCTCGAGCTGAGCCCGGCAACGATCCGCAACGTGATGTCCGACCTGGAGGAGCTCGGCCTCGTGTCGAGCCCACACACGTCGGCCGGCCGCGTGCCGACGCCGCGCGGCTATCGCCTGTTCGTCGACACGATGCTGACGGTCGAGGCGCCGATCGATGCCGAGGCCGTTGCGCGCCAGGTGCAGAACACGCTGCAGGCCGGCGAACCGCAGCAGCGGGTAGTGGCCGCAGCGGCGAGCGTGCTGTCCAACCTGTCGCAGTTCGCGGGTGTCGTGCTGACGCCGCGCCGCAGCCACGTGTTCAAGCAGATCGAGTTCATGCGGCTGTCGGACAAGCGCATCCTGCTGATCATCGTCACACCTGAGGGCGACGTGCAGAACCGGATGCTCGCGACGCCGCGCGACTATTCGCCGTCGCAGCTCACCGAGGCGTCCAACTACATCAACGCGCATTTCGCCGGGCTGTCGTTCGACGAGGTGCGCCGCCGCCTGCGCGACGAGATCGACCAGCTGCGCGGCGACATGACCACGCTGATGCACGCGGCCGTGACGGCCAGCACCGAGGTGCCCGACACCGAGGACACCGTGCTCATTTCCGGCGAGCGCAACCTGCTCGAAGTGGCGGATCTGTCGTCCGACATGGCGCGGCTGCGCAAGCTGTTCGACGTGTTCGACCAAAAAACGGGCCTCCTGCAATTGCTCGACGTGTCGAGCCACGCCCAGGGCGTGCAGATCTTCATCGGCGGCGAATCGACGCTGGTGCCGATCGAGGAAATGAGCGTCGTGACCGCGCCCTACGAGGTGAACGGCCAGATCGTCGGCACGCTCGGCGTGATCGGCCCGACCCGCATGGCGTACAACCGCGTGATCCCGATCGTCGACATCACCGCTCGGCTGCTGTCGCTCACGCTGAGTCAGCAATAACCCGAACCGACACCGTTCCGCCATCGTGCCGCGACGCCGCGTGCGCCGCCAGTCGGCCGAACGGCCAGCCGACCCGAGCGAGGCGGCCCGCTATAATTGAGGGCCGTCCGACTGCGTGCCCCGAGCACGTTCCTGCCCATGCGTTTCGATCTTGAACCGCCTTCGAGCGTTGCGGCCGCCCATCGCATCGGCGTGCTGCTGATCAATCTCGGCACGCCCGACGCCCCGACGCCGCGCGCGGTGCGGCGCTATCTGGCCGAATTCCTGTCGGATCCCCGCGTCGTCGAAATCCCGCAGGTCGTCTGGCAGGTGCTGCTGCGCACGCTGATCCTGCCGCTGCGCGGCCGCGCGTCCGCGAAGAAATACGCGGCCGTCTGGATGCCCGAGGGCTCGCCGCTGCGCGTGTACACCGAGCGCCAGACCGAAGGCGTGCGCCACCTGCTCGCATCGAACGACTACCAGGTGACGGTCGACTACGCGATGCGCTACGGCAGCCCGGGCATTGCGCAGGCACTCGCGCAGTTCAAGCGCGCAGGCGTCGAGCGCGTGCTGCTGATGCCCATGTATCCGCAATACTCGGCGTCCACCACCGCGACCGCATTCGATGCCGCATTCGCCGCGCTCGCGCGGATGCGCAACCAGCCGGAAGTGCGCACGGTGCGGCAATATGCCGACCATCCCGCCTACATCCATGCGCTCGCCGAGCAGGTGCGCCAGTACTGGGCGCAGCACGGCCGGCCCGACTTCGCGGCCGGCGACAAGCTCGTGCTGAGCTTTCACGGGGTGCCGAAACGCACGCTCGACCTGGGCGACCCCTATCATGAACAGTGCCAGCAGACGGGCGCGCTGCTGATGGCCGCGCTCGGGTTGTCGACGCTCGAGTGCCGCGTGACGTTCCAGTCGCGCTTCGGCAAGGCGGAGTGGCTGCAGCCGTATACGGCGCCGACGCTGCGCGAACTCGGTGAGGCCGGCGTGCGGCGGGCCGACGTGTTCTGTCCCGGTTTTACGGCCGATTGTCTGGAGACGATCGAGGAGATCGGGATGGAGGTGCGCGACGAATTCATCGCAGGCGGCGGCCAGGCCTTCCACCGGATTCCGTGCCTGAACGGCGCGCCCGCGTGGATCGGCGCGGTGGGCGAGATTGTCGCCGAGAATCTGCAGGGCTGGCCGGTGAAGGCCGCACAGCCCGAAACGGTGAGTTGAGCGCGATGAACTACAAGATTTCGACGGAACCCGGCGCGAAGCTGCGCATCGACAAATGGCTATGGGCAGCGCGCTTCTTCAAGACGCGCTCGCTCGCGTCCGACGCGGTCGACAAGGGCCACGTGAAGATCGGCGGTGCGGCGGTCAAGCCGGCGAAGGACGTGCGCGTCGGCGACGAGGTCGAGATTGCGATCGACGGTATCGTCTGGCACATTGCCGTGCTGGGCATTTGCGACGTGCGCGGGCCCGCGAGCATCGCGCAGACGCTTTATGAGGAAACGGAAGCGGGGCGCGTCGCGCGGCTCGCCGAACTGGAGCGGCGCCGCACGTATCGCGAGCCGGCGGCGGAACTGCACGGCCGGCCGACCAAGCGCGACCGGCGCATCATCGACAGATTTTCTGGTGGGAGCTGAACATCTGGTCGAACGTCGCCCGCGCGCTTCCGTATTCGGTCGTGCGGTCGGTCACGGCTCCGGACAGGCAGATGGTGGTGGTGCCGGCAATCAGTACCAGCGCGACCACCGATATGGCAAAGGTCAGTTTCACGGTACTCGCCTCGATGGGACGGTGAATGCAGCGCCAGGTGGATGTCAGGCGGCGGTAAGCTAGGGTAAACGCGCTTTCTCGACGCTTGAGTGGAGTGTAGTGCAGCCCCCTGTGCCGGGCTAGTACTTGCCTGGTAAGCGTTGTTACAGGCCGTTTCGTCCAATCTGGCGACAAATGCGCGCAATCGGGCGACGCGCAGCGCGGTTGTTTCGCGGTATTGGCGAATGCCGGCGAATAACCCTCTTGAAATCGCAGTTTTCGCCCTTATTTGCACCAACAATGTGCGGTGCCGCCGGCATACGGTCCGGCGGTTGCCGATTTGGCTTCAACCTCTAATCGACTTTCAGCGACATGGAAAACACGCAAGAGAACCCGGCTACCCAATCGGCCGAAGACATCGGCAGCGAGAAGCAGGCGGCGCAAGGCGCTGCTCCCGCCGCCGAAGCAGCCGACGCGGCGCTCGCGGAGGCTCAAGCCAAGGTCGCCGAGCTGCAGGAGAGCTTCCTCCGGGCGAAGGCCGAGACCGAGAACGTCCGCCGCCGTGCGCAGGAAGATGTCTCGAAGGCACACAAGTTTGCGATCGAAGGCTTCGCGGAGCACCTGCTGCCCGTGCTGGACAGCCTCGAGGCCGCCGTCAGCGACACGTCGGGCGACATCACGAAGGTGCGCGAAGGCGTCGAGCTGACGCTGCGCCAGTTGACGAGCGCGCTCGAGAAGGGCCGCGTCGTCGCGATCAACCCGGTCGGCGAGAAGTTCGATCCGCACCAGCACCAGGCGATTTCGATGGTGCCGGCCGATCAGGAGCCGAATACCGTCGTGACCGTCCTCCAAAAGGGCTACACGATCGCGGACCGCGTGCTGCGCCCGGCGCTCGTCACGGTCGCCCAGCCGAAGTAAGGCTGCCGCGATGGTTCCCGCCGGCGTCGATCCGGCCGCGTTCGAAGCGTTCGACATGCAGGCGCTGGCGGCCGACACGTTCGACGCCGGGATCGCCGGCGCCGGCGACGCGCTCGCGGTGATGTTCTTCTGGGGCCTCGACTGCTTCAACTGCGAGATCGCGAAGAAGGCGATGCTCGCCCAGCCGGACGCGATCCGCGCGCTGGACCTGAAGTGGTTCCATTGCAACGTGTACGAACATCATGAGCTGGGGCGCCGCTTCGGCCTGCACGGCGTGCCGACGTGGGTCTTTTTCCACCGCGGCAAGCGGCTCGGCCGCGCGACCGGCTGGCATGGCCTCGCGCAGTTCCAGGCGGCGGTGTCGGCGGCGCGCGCGAAGATCGCCGCGGCGGCCGGCACGCCGTCGGACCGCGACGATGGTCCGCACGATCCGGCTACCGGCGTCGATTGAAAAAATTTAATATCCGCATCGCCTGGCGGGTCTTGAAAACGGATCGGCCGGACGCATTTCGGGAACAGAGTTGAATTCTGGCGCGCGAAACTGCCAAAAAACGCGGGGTTTCGCGCAGCAAACAGGCATTTCTGGAGATTAGGAAAAATGGGAAAGATCATCGGTATTGACCTCGGCACCACGAACTCGTGCGTCGCCATCATGGAAGGCAACCAGGTCAAGGTCATCGAGAACTCGGAAGGCACGCGCACGACGCCGTCGATCATCGCCTACATGGACGATAACGAAGTGCTCGTCGGCGCACCGGCCAAGCGTCAGTCCGTGACCAACCCGAAGAACACGCTGTTCGCGGTGAAGCGCCTGATCGGCCGCCGTTTCGAAGAGAAGGAAGTCCAGAAGGACATCGGCCTGATGCCGTACGCGATCATCAAGGCCGACAACGGCGACGCATGGGTCGAAGCGCACGGCGAGAAGCTGGCGCCGCCGCAGGTTTCGGCGGAAGTGCTGCGCAAGATGAAGAAGACGGCCGAAGACTACCTCGGCGAGCCGGTCACGGAAGCCGTGATCACGGTGCCGGCGTACTTCAACGACAGCCAGCGTCAGGCAACCAAGGATGCCGGCCGCATCGCGGGCCTCGAAGTCAAGCGGATCATCAACGAGCCGACCGCGGCCGCGCTCGCGTTCGGCCTCGACAAGGCCGAGAAGGGCGACCGCAAGATCGCCGTGTATGACCTCGGCGGCGGCACGTTCGACGTGTCGATCATCGAGATCGCGGACGTCGACGGCGAAATGCAGTTCGAAGTGCTGTCGACCAACGGCGACACGTTCCTCGGCGGCGAGGACTTCGACCAGCGCATCATCGATTACATCATCGGCGAGTTCAAGAAGGAGCAGGGCGTCGACCTGTCGAAGGACGTGCTCGCGCTGCAGCGCCTGAAGGAAGCCGCTGAAAAGGCGAAGATCGAGCTGTCGTCGAGCCAGCTGACCGAAATCAACCTGCCGTACATCACGGCCGACGCATCGGGTCCGAAGCACTTGAACCTGAAGATCACCCGCGCGAAGCTGGAAGCGCTGGTCGAGGATCTGGTCGAGCGCACGATCGAACCGTGCCGCATCGCGATCAAGGACGCCGGTGTCAAGGTGTCGGACATCGACGACGTGATCCTGGTCGGCGGCCAGACCCGCATGCCGAAGGTGCAGGAGAAGGTGAAGGAGTTCTTCGGCAAGGATCCGCGCCGTGACGTGAACCCGGACGAAGCCGTCGCAGTCGGCGCGGCGATTCAGGGCCAGGTCCTGTCGGGCGACCGCAAGGACGTGCTGCTGCTCGACGTGACCCCGCTGTCGCTCGGCATCGAGACGCTCGGCGGCGTGATGACGAAGATGATCAACAAGAACACGACGATCCCGACGAAGCACGCACAGGTGTATTCGACGGCGGACGACAACCAGTCGGCCGTGACGATCAAGGTGTTCCAGGGCGAACGCGAGATGGCGGCAGGCAACAAGCTGCTCGGCGAGTTCAACCTCGAAGGCATCCCGCCGTCGCCGCGCGGCGTGCCGCAGATCGAAGTGACCTTCGACATCGACGCGAACGGCATCCTGCACGTCGGCGCGAAGGACAAGGCGACCGGCAAGGAAAACAAGATCACGATCAAGGCGAACTCGGGCCTGTCCGACGCTGAAATCGACCAGATGATCAAGGACGCGGAAGCGAACGCAGCGGAAGACCACAAGCTGCGCGAGCTGGCCGATTCGCGCAACCAGGGCGACGCGCTGGTCCACAGCACGAAGAAGGCACTCACCGAGTACGGCGACAAGCTGGACGCGGGCGAGAAGGAAAAGATCGAAGCGGCGCTGAAGTCGCTCGAGGACGTGCTGAAGGATACGTCGGCCGACAAGGCGGCGATCGACGCGAAGGTCGAGGAACTCGGTCAGGCTTCGCAGAAGCTCGGCGAAAAGATGTACGCCGACATGCAGGCGCAGCAGGCCGGTGCGGCCGGCGCGGCGGGTGCAGCGGAAGGCGCGGCCCATGCGGGCGGTGCGCAGCAGGCTGCGGACGACGTCGTCGACGCCGAGTTCAAGGAAGTGAAGAAGGACTAAGCCGGGTTGCCATGGCACCGCACGCCGCGCGCGACACGCGCGCGGCGCGGCTGAACAGCGGTCTGTCTTTCCTTCCGGATGGCCGGATCGACTCCACGCCTGGCGGGCTTCGCGGCCCTCCGGGCACATTTGTTTTTTGGCGGGTGCTGCGCGAGCCGTCCGCGGACGGCGCAGCGCCAGACGAGTCGAGAGACTTTACTGCGGGCGAAAGGAGCCGCCGCGTGCGTGACGCGCGACGGCACAGCGAATCGATATGGCGAAACGGGATTACTACGAGGTTCTGGGCGTCGCGAAGAATGCGAGCGACGACGAAATCAAGAAGGCGTATCGCAAGCTTGCGATGAAGTATCACCCTGACCGCAATCCGGACAGCAAGGATGCGGAAGAGCATTTCAAGGAAGTGAAGGAAGCCTATGAAATGCTGTCGGACGACCAGAAGCGCGCGGCGTACGACCAGTACGGCCATGCGGGCGTCGATCCGAACATGGGTGGTGCGGGCGGACAGGGTTTCGGCGGCTTCGCGGATGCGTTCGGCGACATCTTCGGCGACATCTTCGGTCAGGCCGCGGGCGGTGCCGCGCGTGGCGGCCGCGGCGGTCCGCAGGTGTATCGCGGTGCCGACCTGCGCTACAGCATGGAAATCACGCTCGAGCAGGCCGCGCACGGCTACGACACGCAGATCCGCGTGCCGAGCTGGGTGTCGTGCGAAGTCTGTCACGGGTCGGGCGCGAAGCCCGGCACGAAGCCGGAAACCTGCCCGACTTGCCACGGCCAGGGCACGGTGCGCATGTCGCAGGGCTTCTTCAGCATCCAGCAGACCTGCCCGAAGTGTCACGGCACCGGCACCTACATTCCCGAGCCGTGCGCGCATTGCCACGGGTCGGGCAAGGTGAAGGAAACCAAGACGCTCGAAGTGAAGATCCCGGCCGGCATCGACGACGGGATGCGGATCCGCTCGGCCGGCAACGGCGAGCCGGGCATCAACGGCGGGCCGCCGGGCGACCTGTACGTCGAGATCCACATCAAGCCGCACTCGGTGTTCGAGCGCGACGGCGACGATCTCCACTGCCAGATGCCGATTCCGTTTACGACCGCCGCACTCGGCGGCGAGATCGAGGTGCCGACGCTGGCCGGCCGTGCGACGTTCCCGGTGCCGGAAGGCACGCAGTCGGGCAAGACGTTCCGCCTGCGCGGCAAGGGGATCAAGGGTCTGCGTTCGAGCATCGCGGGCGATCTGTACGTACACGTGCAGGTCGAGACGCCCGTGAAGCTGACCGACCAGCAGCGCGACCTGCTCAAGCAGTTCGAGAAGTCGCTGGCCGAGGGCGGTGCGCGTCACAGCCCGCAGAGCAAGAGCTGGTTCGACCGGGTGAAGAGCTTCTTCGAGTAACGGCATGACTGAAGGCAACGAGAGCGCGTCGTTCGCGCTCTTGGACGATTGCGACTCGACCGCGTCCGCGCGGTCGAGTCGTTTGTATTCCGGTTTCGTGCGCGAACGCGTGTGCACGGATCCGGCACGGCTCGACGAGCTCGATGCGGCGGTGGCGCAGGATCTGCGCGACGGGCTGCATGCGGTCGTCGTCGGCGATTACGAATTCGGACGCAATCTCGAAAGAGCGCAGCCGGGCCATGCCCCGCTGCGCTTTTTGCTGTATGCGCACTGCGAGCGCCAGTCGCGCGACGAAGTCGACGCGTGGCTCGCGCAGCAGGACGGCGGCGGCCCGCCGTCGATCGCGGGCGTCGCGCATGTCGCGAAAAGCGTGTCGCGCGACGCGTTCGACGCGGCGATCGCCGCAGTGCACGACGCGCTGCGCGCGGGCGATTCGTACCAGATCAACTACACGTACCGGCTGAATTTCGACATGTTCGGCACGCCGCTCGCGCTGTACCGGCGGCTGCGCGCGCGTCAGCCGGTGCGTTATGGCGCGCTGATCGCGCTGCCCGACGGTGCGTGGGTCGTGTCGTGCTCGCCGGAGCTGTTCGTCGAGAAGCACGGCGACGTGCTGCGCGCGCGGCCGATGAAAGGCACGGCGCCGCGCTCGGCCGATCCGCGCGACGACGCGGCGGCCGCCGCGTTCCTCGCGAACGATCCGAAGAACCGCGCGGAAAACGTGATGATCGTCGACCTGCTGCGCAACGACGTGTCGCGGATCGCGCGCACGGGCACGGTCAGGGTGCCGGCGCTGTTCTCGGTCGAGCCGTACGCGTCGGTATGGCAGATGACGTCGACGGTCGAGGCCGGCTGGCGCGACGGCACCACGTTCGCGCAGATGCTGCGCGCGCTGTTTCCGTGCGGATCGATCACCGGTGCGCCGAAGCACAAGACGATGGAACTGATCGACGCGATCGAGTCGACGCCGCGCGGGCTCTATACGGGCGCGATCGGCTGGCTCGACGCACCGACGGAACGCGCATCGGCAGGCGATGCGTCGCCCGACGATGCGGCCGGCTGCGGCGATTTCTGCCTGTCGGTCGCGATCCGGACGCTGACGCTCGAGACGGTCGATGTCGATGCCGCCGCAACGATCGACACGCGTGACGCGGCAACGGTCGGCGCCGGCCGGCGGCGCGGCACGATGGGGGTCGGCGCGGGCATCGTGCTCGACAGCGTCGCCGCCGACGAATATGCGGAGTGCGAATTGAAAGCGCGATTCCTGACCGACGCCGATCCCGGCTTCCAGTTGTTCGAAACTACCGCCGCGACGCGTGCGGACGGCATCCGGCATCTCGAGCGCCATCTCGCGCGGCTGCGGCGCAGCGCGGATGCGTTCGGCTTCCGCCTCGACACCGATGCGTTGCGCCGCGAGATCGACGCGCGCTGCGCGGCGCTCGACGGCGACGGTCCGTACCGGATGAAGCTCGCGCTCGCGAAGGATGGCACGGTCGACATCACGACCGCGACGCTGAAACCGCTGCCCGCCGGGCCGGTCGGCGTGATGCTCGCGTCCGCGCAGGGCTTCGCACCGACCCGCACGGACGACACGCTGCTGCTGCACAAGACGACGCGCCGTGCCGAATACGACCGCGCATGGCAGGCGGCGGAGGCGCTTGGCGGCTTCGACATGCTGTTCGTCAACGAGCGCGGCGAGGTGACGGAAGGCGGGCGTTCGAACCTGTTCGTGAAGCTCGGCGGCCGGTGGGTGACCCCGCCGCTGTCGAGCGGCGTGCTGCCGGGCGTGATGCGCGGCGTGCTGCTCGACGACCGCACATTCGGCGCCGAGGAGCGCGTCGTCACGCTCGACGATCTGGCGCGCGCCGAGGCGCTGCTGCTGACCAATGCACTGCGCGGCGCGCTCGATGCGGTATTGAAATGACGCGATGAACGACGGGGCCGCGTGCCGGAAGAACCGGCACCGCTGACCTTCGGCAACACGGCATCCAAAGAAAAAGCGCGGCGCCCTGCAAAGGGTGCCGCGCTTTTTTGTATCGAACGGGTGCCGGCCGTGCGTCAGAACGAGTGTTCCGGGCCCGGGAACGTACCGTCCTTCACCGCGCTCACGTACGCTTCGACGGCCGCCTGGATGTTCGGCTGGCCCTGCATGAAATCCTTCACGAAACGCGGGCGCTTGCCGGGGAAAATGCCGAGCATGTCGTGCAGCACCAGCACCTGGCCCGAGCATTCGAGGCCGGCGCCGATGCCGATCGTCGGGATCTTCAGCATGTGCGTGACTTCGGACGCGACGAGCGTCGGCACCGCTTCGAGCACCACGAGCTGCGCGCCCGCGTCCTCGACCGCGCGCGCATCGCGCAGCAGCTGCGCGGCGCCGGCTTCCGTGCGGCCCTGCACCTTGAAGCCGCCGAACGCGTGAACCGACTGCGGCGTGAGGCCGAGGTGCGCGCATACCGGCACCGAGCGTTCGACGAGGAAGCGGATCGTGTCGGCGAGCCATTCGCCGCCTTCGAGCTTGACCATCTGCGCGCCGGCGCGCATCAGCGTGACCGCGTTTGCGAACGCCTCGGCCGGCGTGCCGTACGTGCCGAACGGTAGATCGGCAACGACGAGCGCGCGCGGCTGCGCACGCGCGACGCATGCGGTGTGGTACGCGATGTCGTCGATCGACACGGGGAGCGTGGTGGTGTGGCCCTGCAGCACGTTGCCGAGCGAGTCGCCGATCAGCAGCACGTCGGTGCCGGCGCGATCGAGCAGCGCGGAAAAGCTCGCGTCGTAGCAGGTGAGCATCGCGATCTTCTCGCCGGCTTCGCGCATTGCCTGCAGCTTGGGCACAGTGACGGCAGGCCGGCTCGATTCCTGGAGATAGGTCATGGGAAATCCGGTTCGATGGAGGGGGAACGACGGGCGAGGACGCGTCAGCGCGTCGTTTCGCCCTTGACGAAGAATTCCTTGCGGCCGCGCATCGTGTCGATGCGCTCGATCAGCAGCGCGAGGTCTTCGGGGGAATCTTGCGGGTTCAGGTGTTCGGCTGCGACCGTGAGCACCGGCGTGCGGTCGTAGTGATAGAAGAATTCGTTGTACGCATCGACGAGCGAGCGCAGGTACGCGTCGCTGATCTGCAACTCCATCGGCAGCCCGCGCTTCTGGATGCGCGAGAACAGCACTTCGGGGCTCGCCTGCAGGTAGACGACGAGATCGGGCGCGGGGGCCTGCGGAACGTCGAGGTGCGTCGCGATCGACCGGTACAACTGCCATTCGTCTTCCGGCAGGTTCAGCCGCGCGAAGATGTCGTTCTTCTGCGGCATGAAATCGGCGACGACGGGCCGGCCCGTATCGAGCGCGCCGATCAGTTCGCGCGCCTGCTGCGCGCGCTGCAGCGCGAACGACAGCTGCGCGGGCAGCGCGTAGCGCGCGGTGTCGCGATAGAAGCGTTCGAGGAACGGGTTGTCCTGCGGGCGCTCGAGCAGCGTCTGCATCGACCAGCGCTCGGCGAACAGGCGCGCGAGCGTCGTCTTGCCGACGCCGATCGGCCCTTCGATCACCAGATAGCGATGCGGGGCGCGCAGGTCGGGCGCGGTGACGGTCAGCGGAGTGATGTTCATCGGCAGCGGTTCTTGTCGGCGTCAGCGCCGGCGGCAAGGGCCTTCTGCATCAGGCACTGACAGGTCTGCACCTTCTCGACGCGCTGATCCGCGACGGAGGCGAGGTACGCATCGGCGCGGCCGCGCGTGGGGATGTCGAGCGCGGGCTCGATCTCGACGAGCGGCACGAGCGCGAATGCGCGATCGGTGAGGCGCGGATGCGGGACGATCAGGTCGGGTTCGTCGATCGAATCCGTGCCGAACAGCAGGATGTCGAGATCGAGCGTGCGCGGCGCGTTGCGATACGGGCGCTCGCGCCCGAAGTGATGTTCGATCTTCTGGCAGAGCGCGAGCAACTCACGGGCCGACAGCGTCGTATCGAGCTTGACGACGCAATTGTAGTAATCGTCGCCGCCCGCTTCGAAGGGCGCCGTGCGATACAGGCTCGATTTGCCGAGGATCGAGATGGTGCGCTGCTGCGCGAGGCACACCACCGCGTCCTTCAGGGTCTGGCGCGCATCGCCGAGATTCGCCCCCAGTCCGATATATGCAACCGTCATGGCATCACTTCCTACGTCGTTCGCCGGCGAGCGCGTCAGTCGTCGGAACCGCCCGCGGTGTCCGGCGCCTGCTCGGCGGCGCCTTCGCCCGGCTTGCGATTTCGCGCACCGCCGCGGCGGCGCCGCTTGCGGGGCGATTTTTCCTTCGAGCCGCCCTGCGTGAGGAGTGCCTCGCGCGCGGCCGCGTCGCCTTCGATGAAATCCGTCCACCACTGTCCGACTTCCGCATCGAGCTCGCCGGATTCGCAGCGTAACAGGAGGAAATCATACCCCGCTCTAAACCTTTGGTGTTCCAGCAGCCGCATCGCGCTGCGGCCCGAGCGTTTTTCGAGGCGCAGCTGCAGGCCCCAGATCTCGCGCATGTCGGCCGAGTAGCGCTTGTGGATCGCGAGTTTCTCGGTCTGCATGTCGATCACGTCGTCCATCGCGCGATGGAGCGCCGGCACCGGGAATTCGCCTTCCGCCGAGTATTGCTCGAAGCGCTGGCGCATGTCGTGCCACAGCAGCGTCGCGAACAGGAAGCCCGGCGACACCGTCTTGCCGGCGCGCACGCGCGCGTCGGTGTTGTTCAGCGCGAGCGTGATGAACTTCTCGCCCTGCGGTTGTTCGAGCACGACGTCGAGGAGCGGCAGCAACCCGTGGTGCAGGCCTTCCTTGCGCAGCTGCTTCAGGCATGCGAGCGCGTGGCCCGACAGCAGCAGCTTCAGCATTTCGTCGAACAGGCGCGCGGCCGGCACGTTGTTGATCAGGTCGGCGAGCGCGTTGATCGGCTCGCGCGTGTGCGGCTCGATCTCGAAGCCGAGCTTCGCCGCGAAACGCACGACGCGCAGCATCCGCACCGGATCCTCGCGATAGCGCGTGGCCGGGTCGCCGATCATCCGCAGCAGACGGGCGCGCATGTCGGCCATCCCGTCGTGGTAGTCGAGCACCGTCTGCGTCGACGGGTCGTAATACATCGCGTTGATCGTGAAGTCGCGGCGCGCGGCGTCTTCGTGCTGTTCGCCCCACACGTTGTCGCGCAGCACGCGGCCGCTGGCGTCCACCGCATGCGTGCGGCGATCGAGTTCGTCGCGCTTCAGGCGCTTCGGCGGCTCGGCCGCGGCGGCTTCGGGCGGGGCGTCGACCAGGGCGCGGAACGTCGACACCTCGATCAGTTCCTGGCCGAACTGCACGTGGACGATCTGGAAGCGGCGGCCGATCAGGCGCGCGCGGCGGAACAGGCGCTGCACCTCGGTCGGCGTCGCGTCGGTCGCGACGTCGAAGTCCTTCGGTGCGATGCCGAGCAGCAGGTCACGCACCGCGCCGCCGACGATGAACGCGCGAAAGCCCGCCTGCTGCAGCGTGTCGGTCACGCGTACGGCATTGCGCGAGATCAGCGACGGATCGATCTGATGCACGCTGGCCGGCACGACGGTCGGTTCGTGATTGCTGCGCGGCTTCCTGGCGGCGCCGCCGCGGCTACCCTTCGCGGGGCGCTGGGCAGGGGCCGTGTCGGCGGCGGGCGCCTCGACGGGCGACGTTTGTTCGGCGCCGTCCTGGCCGAGCAGCTTGCGAATGAATTTTTTGATCACGACGTTCAGAAGAGATCGAGGATGCGCCAGCCGCGGTCGCTTGCATGCGCACGCAGCGTGTCGTCGGGGTTGGTCGCGATCGGGTCGGTGACTTTCTCGAGCAACGGGATGTCGTTGTGCGAGTCGCTGTAGAAGTAGCTGTGTTCGAAGTCGTCCCAGTGCTTGCCGAGCGACGCGAGCCACGCTTCGGTGCGCACGATCTTGCCTTCGCGATAGCTCGGCGTGCCGGTCGGCCGGCCCGTGTACGGCGAGTCGGGGTGCCCGTCGGTCGTTTCGACCTCGCACGCGATCAGCGTGTCGACGCCGAACGCGGTCGCGATCGGACGCGTGATGAACTCGTTGGTCGCGGTCACGACGCAGCACAGGTCGCCGGCATCGATGTGCTTGCGGACGAGTTCGAGCGCGGCGGGCGTCATCGCGGGGCGGATCACCTCGTGCATGTACTGCTCGTGCCATTCGGCGAGCTGCGCGCGCGAGTACTTCGCGAGCGGCGTGAGCATCGCGCACAGGTACGCATGGATGTCGAGCTTGCCGGCCTTGTAGTCGGCGAAGAACTGATCGTTCTGACGCGAGAAGCTTTCCGCGTCGACGATGCCGAGCTTCACCATGAAGCGGCCCCATTCGTGGTCGCTATCGGTCGGGATCAGCGTGTGATCGAGGTCAAAGAGTGCCAGATTAGTCATGGATGCGCATTTTACTCGAAGCGGTTCGGGCCTGTGCCCGGTGGTGCGATGTCGTCGCCGGGGCGGGCCAGCATCCGGCGCAGCAGCGGCAGCGTGACGGCGCGCTTCTGCTCGAGCGAGAAGCGGTCGAGCGCGTCGAGCAGCGCCATCAGGCTCGGCATGTCGCGGCGGAAATGGGTCAGCAGGTAGGCGGCGATGTCGTCGGTGAGCGCGATCCCGCGCTCCTTCGCCGCGAGCTTCAGCACGGCGATCTTGCCGGCATCGGACGGCGGCGACAGGTGAAACACGAGCCCCCAGCCGAGGCGCGTGCGCAGATCTTCGCGCACGTCGAGCGCGAGCGGCGCCGCGGGGCCCGCCGCGACGAACGCGCTCGACGGGTGCGCGCGGACCTCGTTGAACAGGTTGAACAGCGCGACCTGCTGCGTGTCGCTCATCCGGTCGCAGTCGTCGATCGCATAGATGCCGATGCGCGGGTCGAACGTGAACGCGCCGAGCGGGCTCTGCGGCGTCAGGTAGCGCGCGTAGCCGTACGACGCGTCGCTCACGAGCGCCTGCAGCAGGTGGGTGCGGCCGCTGCCGGGCTCGCCCCAGATATAGAACGACCGGTCCGGCACGGGCCCCGCCGCGAGCGCGAGGTCGAGCTTCTGGAGCCGCGAGATGAGCTCGTCGTTCTCCTCATTCATGATGAAGTTGTCGAACGTGGCGGGCGGCGGCGTGCCGAGATCGAGCGTCAGTTGACGGGACACAACAGTCACAATGCGGGTCGGTTGATGAAACGCGCGCCGTACGCCGGGCACGCGCGGGGGGCTGCTCCGGTGCCTGCACACGCGGCCGCACGCACGGCGGCGCGCGGGTTTCGGCGCGGCTCGCGTGGCGATGAAAACGGGGACGTGTCGACCAAGATGCAATCCCTGACGATTCGGTGCTGGGAATTCCGGCCAACGGGCCGGCTTCGGGTAAAATCGCATTTTACCGACCTTCTCGCATTCCCCCATGAATCCTCCGAAATCCGCTCCCGACGCTCAGGGTCTGTCCTACCGCGACGCAGGCGTCGACATCGACGCAGGCGACGCGCTCATCGACAAGATCAAGCCTTTTGCGAAGAAAACCCTGCGCGATGGCGTGCTCGGCGGCATCGGCGGGTTCGGCGCGCTGTTCGAAGTGCCGAAGAAGTACAAGGAGCCCGTGCTCGTGTCGGGCACCGACGGCGTGGGCACCAAGCTCAAGCTGGCCTTTCATCTGAACAAACACGACACCGTCGGCCAGGACCTGGTGGCGATGAGCGTGAACGACATCCTCGTGCAGGGTGCCGAGCCGCTGTTCTTCCTCGACTACTTCGCGTGCGGCAAGCTCGATGTCGACACGGCCGCAACGGTCGTCAAGGGCATCGCGCACGGCTGCGAACTGTCGGGCTGCGCGCTGATCGGCGGAGAGACGGCCGAAATGCCGGGCATGTACCCGGACGGCGAATACGACCTGGCCGGTTTCGCGGTCGGTGCGGTCGAGAAGAGCAAGATCATCGACGGCAGCACGATCGCCGAAGGCGACGTGGTGCTCGGCCTTGCCTCGAGCGGCATCCACTCGAACGGCTTCTCGCTCGTGCGCAAGATCATCGAACGCGCGAACCCCAACCTGTCCGCCGATTTCCACGGCCGTTCGCTGGCCGACACGCTGATGGCGCCCACGCGCATCTACGTGAAGCCGCTGCTCGCGCTGATGCAGAAGCTGTCGGTGAAGGGCATGGCCCACATCACCGGTGGCGGCCTCGTCGAGAACATTCCGCGCGTGCTGCGCGAAGGCCTCACGGCCGAGCTCGACCAGAACGCGTGGCCGCTGCCGCCGCTGTTCAAGTGGCTGCAGGAGCACGGCGGCGTCGCCGACGCCGAAATGCACCGCGTGTTCAACTGCGGGATCGGGATGGCCGTGATCGTCGCGGCGGCCGATGCCGACGCAGCGATCGCCGACCTCACGGCCGCCGGCGAGCAGGTGTGGAAGATCGGCACCGTGCGTGCAAGCCGTGAAGGCGAGGCGCAGACGGTCGTGGTCTGACGCGCCGCACGCAAGATGCAGCAAGGAAAGCCGCCCGGAGTCGATCCGGGCGGCTTTTTTTTCGGTTCTTCGAGGATTACCGGAGGACGCGACGCGAATCTCCGGGGAGAAGGACTCCCCGTCCGGATACCCTTAAGCCCGACGCTCGATGACCTTGATGGCGTTGTTGATGCTTCCAGCCATGGGCGAGTTCAGCCATCAACCGAAGCCGAAGCGGATGATGAAGCTGCGTGTGCCAACGTCACTGCCTGTTCGCGCGCAGCCTCTCGGCCCACGTGATCGACTTCAGGTCCAAACAGTGTTTTCTCGACGATGATCGATTCGATGTCGGTGATACCGATGAAGCGCAGCCACGCTTCAAGAAACGGCCGCTGAAAGTCGAACGACTCGGCGGGCGTGGTCGATTGCCTCGAATAGTCGAGGCCTCTCGCATAGATCACGACTGCTTTCTTGCCGTTCAGCAATCCCGCTAACCCACGCTCGTCGAATGAGAAGAGGAGGCCGCGGTGGGACACGGCGTCGATGAAATGCTTGAGCTTGTATGGGATGGAGAAATTCCACAGCGGCACGGAGAACAGCAGCGTATCCGCGTCGTGCATCCGCTGCGCGAGCTGCCGGAAACCTGCCCACGCTTGTTGCTGGCCTTCACTGAGCGGCGTGCCGCTCAAGTCCGCGTATTTGGCATCGAGCGCATCGCCGTCGAGTTCCGGCAATGGCGTCGCCCAGAGGTCGAGCACGTCGACCCGATGCTCCGGATGCGCGTCGCGCCAGGCTTCCAGATACGCGTGCGCAACGTCGCGTGATGCGGACCGCGACTTGCGCGGGGAAGATTCGATATGCAGCAAGGTCGACATGGAACGGCTCCTGACGGGTTGACGGCCCTCATCAGAACATAGTTCGATTCGAAATATAAACGAAGTATCATCGCGATATTCAGTAGCATTCGCACTGTATTGCGGGACATCTCATGTTCGATACCGTTTTGTTGCGCTCTTTCGTGGCCGTCGTCCAGGAAGGCGGATTCACGCATGCCGCGGCCCGTCTGAATCTGACGCAGTCCGCCGTCAGCGCGCATCTTCGGCGCCTGGAAAAACAGATCGGCCGTGACCTGCTCGTGCGCACCACGCGCTCGGTCACGCTCACGGTGGACGGCGAACTGCTGCTGGGTTACGCGCGCGCCATCCTCGCGCTCAATCAGGACGCGCGGGCGCAACTGCTGCGCGAACCGAGTGCGGGTACGATCCGTGTGGGTCTGTCGGAAGACCTCGCCAATGTCAGGCTGATGCATGTGATGCAGGCGTTTGCCGCGCGGTACCCGCGCATCGCATTCAGCATCCGGGTCGGTATTCCGGGCGAACTGCTCCAGGCGCTGGATCACGGTGAGCTGGATGTGGTGATGGGTGGACGCTGTCACGGCGGGCCCACCGGACGCGTGCTGTGGCGCGAGCCGCTTGTGTGGGCCGGTGCGGATTGGGCGCCGCTCACGCCTGGCGTACCGGTGCCGATTGCGCTGCTGCCGGAACCGTGCCCGTATCGCGAGGCCTCGCTGGCAGCACTGGCCCGCGCGGGCGTGGATTACCGGATCGTGCTCGTGTGCCCGAGCGGCGCCGGCCTGTGCGCTGCCGCGCACGCGGGCTTTGCGGTGACGCCAATCGTGCACACACAACTGGCGCACGGCTTGCGTGCGGTCCCCCCGGATGCCGGCCTGCCGGCGCTGCCCGATGTCGAGTTCACGATGTTCGCGGCCCCGGGTGCGTCGGACAGGGTTGTTGATGAACTGGGCAACGCGATCGTGTTGGCATTCGCGCACAACGGATGACCGCAGTCATCGCGGCGACAGAGTCGGGATCTTCGCGGCCAGAGGCACACGCATCGTCATCGGTTCACGAAATTCCACGAAGAACTTCTTTCTGGGGCAGGGCCGATGCGAGCCGATGGGGCCCCGTTAGCGATCCTCGATACGGCCGTCCAGCACGCGCTCGAGCGCGTCAACCGCGCGGTCGGTCGAATCCGGCGCGACGCAGTCGACGACAATCCGCTCGGGCATTGCGCGCAGCCATGTGATCTGCCGTTTGCACAGCTGGCGCGTCGCGAAGATGCCTTTGTCGCGCATGGTCCGGTAATCGGTGTCGCCGTCGAGGAATTCCCATGCCTGCCGGTAACCGACGCAGCGCATCGACGGCAAGCCGAGATGCAGATCCTCGCGGCGGCGCAGCCGTTCGACTTCGTCGATGAAGCCGGCGTCGAGCATCGCGTCGAAACGTTGCGCGATGCGCGCGTGCAGCACCGCGCGGTCCGACGGCTCGAGCGCCACCGGGACGAAGCGGTACGCGGCGGCTGCATCGTCCGCGCGGCGCGGCGCGGCGAGCAGCGCCGACATTGATTGCCCGCTCAGCAGGAACACTTCGAGCGCGCGCTGGATCCGCTGCGAATCGTTCGGCGCGAGCCGTGCAGCCGTCGCAGGGTCGACCTGCGCGAGCCGCGCATGGAGTGCCGGCCAGCCGTCGCGCGCGGCGTCGGCATCGAGCTCCGCGCGCACGGCCGGATCGGCGGTCGGCAGATCGTTGAGGCCCTGCGTCAGCGCCTTGTAGTACAGCATCGTGCCGCCCGCGAGCAGCGGTGTGCGGCCGCGCGCGGCGATCTCGCCGATCACGCGCAGCGCGTCCGCGCGGAATTCGGCCGCCGAATAGGCGTCGGCCGGGTCGATGATGTCGATCAGGTGGTGCGGCACGCTCGCGCGCTCGTCGCGCGTCGGTTTCGCGGTGCCGATATCCATGTCGCGGTAGACGAGCGCCGAATCGACGCTGACGATCTCGATCGGACGGCGCGCGGCAAGCGCCAGCGCCGCGGCCGTCTTGCCCGATGCGGTGGGGCCGAGCAGGCAGGCGATCGTCGTTGGGCGGGACTGCGGTGAAGCGTTCATTGGCCGCGCATGAAGAGACGGTCGAGATCGTTCAGCGTGAGCTGATACCACGTCGGCCGGCCGTGATTGCACTGGTCCGCGCGTTCGGTCGCTTCCATCTGGCGCAGCAGCGCGTTCATCTCGTCGAGCGTCAGGCGCCGGTTCGCGCGCACCGCGTGGTGACACGCGAGCGTGCCGAGCAGCTCGTGCTGGCGCTCGGTGAGCACGCGCGAGCCGCCGAATGCGTGCAGGTCGGCGAGCACCGCGCGCGCGAGCGACTGCAGGTCGGCGTCCTTCAGCAGCGCGGGCACCGCGCGGATCGCGAGCGTCGTCGGCGACAGCACCGCGAGGTCGAAGCCGAGCGATTCGAGCGTGTCGCGTTCTTCCTCGACCGTGCCGATCTCGACCGGCGTCGCCGTCATCGATATCGGCAGCAGCAGCGATTGCACCGCGACCGTGCGGTCGGCGAGCGCGTTCTTGAACTGTTCGTAGAGGATCCGTTCGTGCGCGGCGTGCATGTCGACGATCACGAGGCCGTGCGCGTTCTGCGCGAGCACGTAGATCCCGTGAATCTGGCCGAGCGCGAAGCCGAGCGGCTGCTCGTCGTGTGCGGTGGCGGCAAGCGGCGACGCGGCGAAGCCCGGCAGCGGCGCGACTGGCGCATTGGCCGCATCCGCCGAATCGCGCGCGACGATCGTCGTGCCGTCCGGTGTGCCCGCACCCGTGTCCTTGCGGCCGAACAGCGCGTCGTAGAGCGCGAGCGGCTGCGCGACCGGCAGCGTGCCCTGCGTCATCCGTGCCTGGCGCATCCACGTGCTGCCCGACGACGACGGCGGCGACGAGAAGCCGCTACCGCCCGTGCCGGTGGCCGCGCCCTGGCCGAGCGGCGTATTCAGGAACGACGCGGGGCCGCTCGGCGCCGGCGAGAGTTGCGCGGCATGGCCGCCCGCAGTGGTTTCCGGCGACGCGCCCGCGTGGCGCGCGAGTGCGCGTTGCACCGCGTGGAACACGTACTGGTGGATCGAGCGCGAATCGCGGAACCGCACCTCGATCTTCGACGGATGCACGTTCACGTCGACGGCTTCCGGCGGCAGGTCGAGGAACAGTACGTACGACGGGTAGCGATCGCCGTGGAGGACGTCCTCGTACGCCGCGCGCACCGCGTGCGTGAGCAGCTTGTCGCGCACGAAGCGGCCGTTGACGAAGAAGTATTGCTGGTCGGCGCGGCCGCGGCTCGCGGTCGGCAGGCCCGCGCAGCCGTAGACGGCAAGCGGCCCGGCCTGCTCGTCGAGCGGCAGGTGCGCGGTGGCGAAGCCGTCGCCGAGAATCTTCGCGACCCGCAGTGCGGGCTCGGTCGCGTTCCAGTGCTCGACGGCCTTGCCGTTGTGCAGCACCGAGATCGCGACGTCCGGCCGCGCAAGCGCCGCGCGGCGGATCATTTCGAGGCAGTGGCCAAACTCGGTCTGCTCGCTTTTCAGGAACTTGCGGCGCGCGGGTGTGTTGAAGTACAGCTCGCGCACCTCGATCGTCGTGCCGACCGCGCCGGCGGCCGGCGACAGCGCGCCCGTGGTCGCGTCGATCTTCGTCGCATGCGCGACGTCGGCCGTGCGGCTCGTGATCGACATTTCGGCGACCGACGCGATCGACGCGAGGGCTTCGCCGCGAAAACCCAGCGTCGCGACCGCCTCGAGCTCCTCGAGCGAGCGAATCTTGCTCGTCGCGTGACGCATCAGCGCGAGCGGCAGTTCGGCGGGCGGGATTCCGCAGCCGTCGTCGGTGATCGAGATGCGCTTGACGCCGCCTTCCTCGAGCACGATGCGCAGCGTCGTCGCGCCGGCGTCCATCGCGTTTTCGAGCAACTCCTTGACGACCGACGCCGGGCGTTCGACGACCTCGCCGGCCGCGATCTGGCTGATCAGCTGGTCGGGCAGGGGCTGGATCGCGCGCAGCGGGCGCGGAGCAGGGGCGGGCGCGGCGCCCGCGGCCGTTTCGGTGATTTCGGACATGGCCGAATTATAGCGAGGCGGCGGGGGCGTGCCGGGCCGCGGCTGGTTACGTTTTTTCACGGAGCCTTAAGGTAGTTTCGGTATGATGGCTCCGTTCTGCGCGCCGCCTTGTCCGGCGGGCACTTCCGCTTTTTCGGCCGTTCCGGCCCTTTCGCTTTCGAGGAATCGCATTTGGATACGCTGCTTCATTTCGTCAACCTGGTCCTGCATATCGACGCGTTCCTCGGCGACTTCATCCGGCAGTACGGTGCGTGGGTGTATCTGGTGCTGTTCCTGATCGTGTTCTGCGAGACGGGGCTCGTCGTGCTGCCGTTCCTGCCGGGCGATTCGCTGCTGTTCATCGGCGGCGCGTTCGCGGCGACGGGCGACATGAACGTCGGCGCGCTGATCGTGCTGCTGCTGGTCGCGGCAATTGCCGGCAATACCGTGAACTACCTGATCGGCCGCTGGATCGGGCCGAAGGTGTTCAATACGCATATCCCGGTGCTCGAGCGCTTCCTCGATCGCGCGGCGCTGCAGAAGACCCACACGTTCTACGACAAGCACGGCGGCAAGACGATCGTGCTCGCGCGCTTCATCCCGGTCGTGCGCACGTTCGCGCCGTTCGTCGCCGGCGCGTCGTCGATGAGCGTCGCGCGCTTCCAGCTGTTCAACGTGATCGGCGCGCTGGTCTGGGTGCTGCTGCTTGTGCTGCTCGGCTACTTCTTCGGCAATATTCCGTTCATCCGCCAGTATCTGAACGTGATCGTGCTGGCCGGGATCGGCGCGGCGATCGTGCCGGTTGCGCTGGGCGCGCTGTGGAAGCTGGTGCGCGGGCGGCGATCGGGCGGTACGCCGAATACGGGCGGCCACTGAGCCGAACGTTTTCGCTTCGGCGCAATAAAAAAGCGTGGCGGCTGCCACGCTTTTTTTTCGTCCGTGCGGTCCGGCCGATTGCCGAGTGGCGGTGTCGGCCGTTCCGGCTGCTCGATGCAGGCTGCTTCAGCCAGAATCCGGCGGACCGTCGGGCGCCATCGTTCCGTCAGGTCGTGCGATGAAAGATCGGCGTTTCGGGCGTCGGGTATTGCGCGTCGCGGAACGTCTCGAGAATCACGCGATTGGTATCGCAGTACACCTGCCAGTAGTTCTCCGGCTGCGTCGACGGGCGCACGAACAGCAGCGGGCCTTCCGGCGTGAACTGCAGCACGCCGACGTCCGGTGCCGGCTGAGGCAGCACGTTCGGGATCTGCTGGATCTGCGACTTCAGGCGGTTGATCGCATCGACCGCATCCACGCCGTTCGCGATCTTGGCGGTCAGGTCGACGCGGCGATGCGGCGTCGCGCTGTAGTTCGAGATGTTGTCCGAGAAGATCTTGTTGTTGCCGACGATCGTCACGATGTTGTCGGCGGTGATGATCGTCGTGCCGAACAGACCGAGCTCCTTCACCGTGCCGGTGACGCCGCCCGCGCTGACCACGTCGCCGATATTGAACGGCCGCAGCACCTGCATGAACACGCCGGCGGCGAAGTGGGCGAGCAGGCCGCCCCAGGCGGTGCCGATCGCGAGGCCGAGGCCGGCGAGCAGCGCGGCGAACGACGTGGTCTGCACGCCGAAGATCTGCAGGATCGCGAGGATCAGCAGGATCGTCAGCAGCACGCTGACGACGGAGGTCAGATAGTCGGTGAGCGTCGGGTCGACCTTGCCGCTGCGGCGCACGACCTTGCCGAGCAGGCGCGTGGCGATGCGGATCGCCCAGCGGCCGACGAACCACAACACGATCGCGGCGAGGAGATTGAGGCCAAAGTCGAGGCCGCGGGTCATCAGGAATTGCTGGGCGGATTCCAGGTTCGGCATGAGGGCTCCAAGACGGGTTTAAAGAACGGCCTGCGGCCGATATTCATCGCACGGTTATAACCGACCTGTGAGACCGAGACAACCGCCGCGACTGCCTGGGCGCCGGTATCGAAAACGTTTCAATCAGCGCGACGTGCGTCGTTTGCCGAGACACGGACATTGTTAATTCCGGAGTGCAATCCGAGTTAATTACCGCTTATTACCGTGAGATCGCGGATGCGGACTGATCCTATGGTTTTCGGACTGAATTCGGACATGTCCTAATTCCATGCGATAATGCCGGCGTTTGGGAGACCTGCGCTGTAAGTTGCGAGAACCTGAGCGGACAGTGCGATTGCCGGAGAGGGATCGACCACCCCGATAACAGGCGCAGACGGCCGGCTGGCAAGGCCGGGCGCGGTTTTAAGACGTGCTGTCGTTTCGGTTATTTCCCATGAATTTCTGAAGTTCGTTCGCCATCGAGCCTGAATCCGTGGCGGAAATTGACATGCAGTAACCATTTCTTCTGCTGTCACAGAGGGTGGGTTTGTTGCTTTTCCGGTCGCCAATGGCCGAAAGAATGCAAATTTAAGTGAAGAATTTTTGAGAGGTCGATGGCCTGATCGAGCCAATCGACTGATGAAAAGCGGCCGGGTGTTCGGGGGATGCGTTGATTGAACGCCCGGGAAATGACGCTGGCAAATCAATAGTAAAAAGTCTTGACCTCAAGATCCATGAAAAAGAGTTTATTGGCAATTTCCGTGCTTGCCGCTTTGGCGCTTTCGGGGTGTGGGACCTATCCGGATTGGATACCTGCTTCCGGTGCGTCTCGCCAGAAGGTGCAGCAAGCACCCGAAACCGGCGGGCGGATCGAAGGCATTCAACTGGTGGACGTCAACGACACGTTGGCGAGGAAGCTTGCCGATAGCAAGAAACTGGGCCAGTTCGCGACCATCTTTCCGAGCGCGGTTACCAATAACTACTTGATTGGCCCGGGCGACGTCATCGAGGTGACGATCTGGGAGGCGCCGCCGGCGATGCTGTTCAGCACGCTGGCGCCCGCGCAGCCGATGACGACGACCACGGCCAATAGCGTCACGTTGCCCAACCAGATGGTGGCCTCGGACGGCACGATCACCATCCCGTTCGCGGGGCGGATCGCCGTCAAGGGGCGGACGACCGAGCAGATCGAGGCGAGCATCGTCAGCCATCTCAAGGGCAAGGCGAATCTGCCGCAGGTGCTCGTCAGCGTCACCAAGAACAATGCGTCGAACATCACGGTCGTGGGTGAGGTCAACACGAGCGCACTGATGCCGTTGACCCCGAAGGGCGAGCGTCTGCTCGATGCGCTGGCATTCGCCGGCGGCGTGAAGCAGTCGGTCAACCGCATGGCCGTACAGCTATCGCGAGGCAGTGTCACTGCGACGATGCCGCTCGATTCGGTCATTCGCGATCCGCGCCAGAACATCGTGCTCAAGCCGGGCGATGTCGTGACGGCGCTCTTCCAGTCGCAAAGCTTCTCGGTGTTGGGCGCAACGGGCAAGAACGACGAGATTCCGTTCGAGGCACAAGGCATTTCGCTGGCCCAGGCGCTTGCGCGTTCGGGCGGCCTCAACGACAACCGTGCCGACGCGCGCGGCGTGTTCGTGTTCCGGTTCGAAGACGCGAAGCTGGTCGATGCGCAGGACAAGACGGTGAGGGCCATCAATGGCACGGTGCCGGTGGTCTACGAGATCAACCTGCGGGATCCCGCCGCGTTCTTCGTGACGCAGAACTTCCCGATTCAGAATCATGACGTGATTTACGTCTCGAACTCGCCCGAGGTCGAGTTCAAGAAGTTCCTGACGCTCGTCGTGATGGTGGCCAGCCCGACGGCGACCATTAACCGGGAACTGGAGTAAGGCGCGATGTCGGCAAAGGTGCGTACTCCGTTCGAGGTCACGGTCTCCGTCTGGAGAGCCATGTTCCTGCGCGAGGCGCTGGATCGGTTGTTCGAGGCGCGTGCGGCGTGGTTGTGGTTGCTGATGGAGCCCGTGATCTATATCGCGATACACGCTTTCGGATATACGACTTTCCGGATTCACGAAGTCGGAGGAATTGCGATAACGATGTGGATCATCGCGGGATTCGTTGGCTTCCTCCTCTGGCGGCGCACGTGGATTCAGGTGTTGCACGGGATCGATTGCAACTACGCATTCTTTGTTTACCGGCAGGTAAAGCCGTTTGACGCGGCGATCGTGAGAGCGGTGCTGGAGCTTTTTTTGATGGTCCCGATTTCGATCATCATAATCGCGGCGGCGCTTGCTACGGGGCGCGTGATAACACCTGACCTGCTCAATCCGATTTTGCTTCCGGCGGATCCGTTATTGGCTATCGCCAGTCTTCTGGGTTTGTGGTTGTTTGGCTTGGGGCTCGGCCTGGTAACGTCGGTGGCGATGAATTTCGTCCCCGAAGTGGATCACATTTTCAAGCTGTTTTATTTGCCGCTTTATTACATTTCCGGGGCTTTGTTTCCGATTATGTCGATACCTAATCCATATCGGGACATTCTGCTGATCAACCCGGTCGTGCATGGTCTGGAACTGGTGCGGACCGGTTTTTTGCCGTCGTATCACACGGCACCCGGAATCAGTCTGACTTATCTCTACGGGTGGGCTCTTGGCGCCATGTTATTGGGACTGGCGCTTTACCGTCGCTTTTCTAATAAGTTGGTGACGCGATGATCTGCATCGAGGACGTCCACAAGCGTTACATGACCGAGCACGGCGTCGGGAAATGGGTGCTGCGCGGAATTGACATGACGATCCCGCCAAAACAAAGCGTTGCACTGATCGGCGTGAACGGAGCAGGGAAGTCGACGTTATTGCGCATCATCGGTGGCGTCGACCATCCCACCAAGGGGCGCGTCGAGCGGCTGTGCCGTGTGTCCTGGCCGATGGGAGCGGGCGGGCTTGAGGGAACGCTGACCGGACGGCAGAACGCAAAATTCGTCTGCCGGATTCACGGTCGACAGGACGAACTTCGGGATCGGCTCGCCTTTATTCAGGATTTCGCCGAGCTGGGCGAGGCTTTCGACAGACCGGTTCAAACCTATTCGTCGGGGATGAGATCGCGTTTGCAATTTGCATTGTCGCTCGCATTCGACTTCGACGTATATATATCAGATGAGGTCACGGCTGCGGGTGATGCGAAGTTCCGAAAAAAAGCTGCGGACGCATTCAAGGGAAAAACAAGTCAGGCGAGCGTGATCATGGTTTCTCATGATGAAAGCACGCTTCGGCAGTTCTGTCAGTCCGGAATTTGGATAAACGAAGGTCGCGCTTCCTGGTTCGATGAACTCGACGAGGCATTGCGAGCGTACAAGGAAAGTATTTTTGCATGAAAAAGCAGCTATCCATTGGGGAAGAGGGCGGCGTCGCTCGGCTAGTGGCCATTTTCCGAAGGGCCAAGGATGTCGTGTGCTCTCTCAGGATTTTTAGGCTGGTTATCAAGCTGATTTTTATTTACGCGGTGCTGTCCATTCCGTACTGGTTGTTGATTGCGTCTGATCGTTACGTGTCCGAGGCTAACGTCATCATTCAGACAACCGATCAAATCAGTAATCCGGGCGTGGACGTATCTGCAATCGTCCCGGGTGCCGGTGGCCCGAATCGTGCCGATCAGTTGCTGCTGCGGGAGTATCTCTTGTCGCTCGATATGCTCAAGAAGCTTGATGCTTCTCTGGATTTGCGCTCGCATTTCAGCAACTGGCGCCGGGATCCCATTTCACGGATGTGGTTCAAGAATGCGCCGACCGAATGGTTCTATCAGTATTGGTTGTCGCGCGTCGACGTTCAGTACGATGACTATAGCGGGGTATTGCATATTCGAGCGCAGGCATACGATCCCGATATGTCGCAGGCGATCGTCAAACTGATGGTTCGCGAGGGCGAGGCCCACATGAATCAGATCGGTCATCAACTGGCGCAATCGCAAGTCGACTTTCTGTCGAGGCAAGTGACCGCGGCGCACGACCGGCTTCTGGATGCAACGCATACCGTAATCGACTTTCAGAACCGCAAAGGCCTGGTCGCTCCGCAGGCAACGGTGGAGAGTCTGAACGCGATCATCGACAAGCTCGAAGCGCAAAAGACCGATGTTCAGACTCAACTGTCGGCACTGCCGGCATCCCTGAGTCCAAATCAGCCTACGGTCGTGATGCTAAGGAATACGCTCAATGCGCTTGAGCAGCAGATCGCCCAGAAGCGCGCCGAACTTGCTTCTCCGTCGAGGAAAACGCTCAACTACACCGTCGAGGAGTTCCAGCGCCTCCAAATGCAGGTTGGATTCGCTCAGGATCTTTACAAGACGGCCCTGTCCGCATTGGAGAAGGGGCGAATGGATGCCGCGCGGACCTTGAAAATGGTTTCGATCATTCAGACGCCGACCAAGCCGGGTTATCCGACGGAGCCGGGGCGGCTCTACAACGCCTTTGTCACGTTGCTGGTTGCGGCCGCGCTGGCCGGAGTGGTGAAGCTGCTGGAAAGCATCATCATGGACCACGTGGATTGAGATCGGGGACGGCGATGAGAACCTTGATCGTGCTCGGAACGCGACCGGAAGCGATAAAGATGGCGCCGTTGGTCAACGTGCTGAAGAAGGATCCGGAGATCGAAACGAAAGTCTGCGTGACTGCGCAGCATCGGCAGATGCTCGACTCGATGCTCGGGTTCTTTCGTGTTCGTCCCGACTACGATCTGGACGTCATGGCACCCGATCAATCCCTTCTGGGGATGACGAGCAAGGCATTGGCAGGCCTTGATTCCGTGTTGAGCGATGCTCGTCCGGACCTGGTGCTGGTACAGGGCGACACATCGACGACGCTCGCCGCGGCGCTATCGGCACATTATCGGCAAATCTGCGTGGGTCACGTGGAGGCAGGACTGCGCACCGGGAATTTGTCAGCTCCGTGGCCGGAGGAGGCGAATCGACGTCTTACGAGCGTTCTGGCGAAGTATCACTTCGCTCCGACATCGTCTGCGCGTGACAATCTTTTGCGAGAGGGTGTTTCGGAGGATCGCATCCACATCACGGGCAATACGGTTGTCGATGCCCTGTTGGAAACCGTGGCCGGCATGCGCGAGGATGTCGCTCAGCGCAAAGCGCTGGATACCCGATTCGCCTTCCTCAATCCGAAAAAGCGCTTGATTCTTGTGACTGGCCATCGCCGGGAAAATCTGGGCGAAGGGCACGAGGCCGTTTGTCTCGCGCTGCTGGAAATCGCGCAGCGGGGCGACGTCGAAATCGTTTTCCCGGTGCACCTCAATCCCAAGGTCAAGCAGCCGGTACATCGACTTCTTGCAAATGCTCCTGGCGTGTTCCTGATCGAACCGCAGGATTACCTGCCGTTCGTTTACTTGATGAACCGGGCAGCACTGGTCATTACGGATTCCGGTGGCATTCAGGAAGAAGCACCGGCCTTGGGCAAGCCGGTACTTGTGACACGCGAGACGACGGAACGCCCGGAAGCCGTTGCGGCCGGTACGGCAAAGATTGTGGGGACGGATTCAGCCACGATAGTTGCGGAAGCAACCAGATTGCTCGACGACCCGGCGAGCTATGCCGCGATGGCGCGAGCGGCGAATCCGTACGGGGACGGCAAGGCTGCGCAACGCATCCGCGATATTCTAGTGAGTACACGTTGAACACCATTTCAATCATCGGTCTCGGCTATATCGGCTTGCCGACCGCAACGCTATTCGCTTCACGCAAACTGAGGGTCATTGGCGTCGATGTATCGCCGTATGTCGTCGATACGATCAACCGTGGCGATATCCACATCGTCGAGCCTGAACTGGACATCCTGGTTCAGGCAGCGGTGGGCGCCGGCTATCTGAGAGCGGCTGCGCACGCCGAGCCAGCGGATGCATTCGTCATTGCCGTACCGACGCCTTTGACGGCGGATCACCGGCCCGATTTGAACTGTATCGAGTCGGCGGCGAAGTCGATCGCTCCCGTGCTTTCCAAAGGCAACCTCGTCATTCTCGAATCGACGTCGCCTGTTGGCACGACGGAAATGTTGGCCAACTGGCTGGCGGAGATGCGCCCCGACCTCAGTTTTCCACAGCAGGTGGGTGACGAATCCGATATTCGAATTGCCTACTGTCCTGAACGGGTTCTCCCCGGGCGCATCGTCCATGAGCTGGTCGTCAATGATCGTGTGATCGGCGGTATGACGCGCGGATGCTCCGACGCAGCCGTCGCACTCTACAAGTCATTTGTGCAGGGTGATTGCATTGTCACGGACGTGCGCACCGCGGAAATGTGCAAGCTGACCGAGAACAGCTTTCGTGACGTCAACATTGCTTTTGCCAACGAGCTTTCGATGATCTGCGACAAGCAGGGAATCGATGTCTGGGAACTCATCAAGCTGGCAAATCGGCATCCTCGCGTGAATATCCTGCAACCCAGTTGTGGGGTGGGCGGGCACTGCATCGCCGTCGATCCCTGGTTCATCGTGGATAGCGCGCCGGATGAATCGACGTTGATCCAGGCCGCTCGTCACGTCAACGACGCCAAGCCGCAGTGGGTCATTCGCAGGGTGAACGAGGCCATTGTCGAGATGACGACGTCCGGCGCCACTCGTGGCGATATCCGCATCGCGTGCCTGGGCGTTACATACAAGGCGGATATCGACGATTTGCGCGAAAGTCCGGCGCTACAAATCGCCGGGATTCTTGCCGAAAGCCATCCCGGCAAGATCATGATAGTTGAGCCGAATCTCGAAGAAATGCCGGAACACTTGGCGACTTTGGGAATGAATCTGGTGACGCTTGATGAGGCACTTTCGCGAGCCGACATATTGGTTTTGCTGGTTGATCACACTGAATTCAAAAGTGTGAAACCTGATCGGATCGATGGAAAGGTACTCATCGATACACGTGGCATTTGGAAGGGCATAAAACAATGATCGAACAAGAAAATTCGACCATCCGGGTCAATGTTGAATCTCGTCTCGAGGCAATGAAAGAGGAGAACGAGATTCTGCTATTGCAGCTTCACCAGGTGCAGGAAGAACTCGAACACCGTTATCGGCAGGAGAGAGCTGCAGAAGACGAGTGGTCGAGCGGGGCATTGGTAAATCGCGGATCGAGCGCGAGCAAGGTCGATGACGAGTTGCACAATGCCTTGGCCGAAAATCAGCGCTTGCGTGCGCTGGTGAACGCGCAGAGAAAGGTCCATCGGCTTGAGAGGGAAAACGCCCTGAATATCAAGCTCGGGAATCTTTTGATTCAAGGCGTCGATTCGCCGAAGACGCTGTTCTCCGTACCTGGTGCGCTTGGGAAGATCTGGCGCAACTATCGTCGCCAGTCGCCCCCCGAAGCGCTCGGCGGGAAGGACTTTACGAAGGTCATTGCCGCGTATGGTGCCGGAGGCTTCGAGGCGGTGGAAAAGCTGATGGCTCGCGACTCGATTTCTCCGGTCACTCGGGCGAACGGCTATACGACGCTCGGGCGTCATCTGATGAATAGCGATCGCGCCGGCGCGGCAGAGGCGGCGCGACGAGCGTACGCGTTGGAGCCGAAGTCCTTTCGACTGAAATGGCTCGCCTTCAGGCTTCATGAGGTGGGCAGTCTCGTCGAAGCGGAGGCCTTGCTGGACATCCTGCCATCGGATACCAAATTCAGCGATTCGGAGGCTCGCCAAGCCAGCCAGTTGCGCCATGAAGCCAAGCAAGCTCGCCAACGCGAAGCGAAGCAGGGTGCCGGATTTTTCGAGCGTCGGGACGAGATCGAGAAGCAACTGGTCAGTCTGGCTCGAGCGCGTGACGAGAGCGCGCAGTTGCTTGCCGAACGCACGCGCGAGGTCGAGGCGCTGACGCGGGTCAATACGCAACTGACGCAGGAAAAGTCCGCGTTGGTAAAGCACCAGGAAACGGCGCTGAAGCATTCTGGCACCCGAGATCGGGAAGTCGATGCGCTTAAACAGGCCAACGCGCGCCTCGAGCGGGAAAAATCTGATCTCGAACAGACGAAATCTGACCTCGAGCGAGAAAAATCCGAGCTTGTGGCTCGTCACGAAAATGCCGTCAGGCAGGTCGCCGAGCGTACGCGGGAAGTTGAAACCCTGAAGCAGGCCGAAATGCGACTGGGGCAAGAGCGCTCCGAGCTCGTCGAGCAGCACGAGAGAAACGTCGAGCATGTCGGCGAACTCTGTCAGGACGTCACCGACCTGACGGAGGCAAAAACTCAACTGGAAGAAGAACTTCTTGCCTCGATCGCAATGCACGAGGAGGTGATCGAGCAGTTGATCGCTTGTAGCCTGGAAGTCGAGTCGATGAAGCAGGCGTGGGCTCAACTGGAACAGGAAAAGCTGTCGGCGCTGGCGCAACACGACCAGATCAGCGCTCAGGTGGCCGAGCGAACAAGGCAGGTCGAAGCGCTCGAGCGGGTCGTGATGCACCTCAAACAGGAAAAGGTGGCACTGGAGGGGCGGCATGAGGCGACGCTCAGGCAGTCGACCGAGCAGGCGCGGCGCGTCGTGGATCTCGAGCGGATGGTCGCGCGGCTGGAGCAGGAAGTAAGGGATCTGACCACGCGGCATCAAGCGGAGATTGCGACGCAGGTGGCCGAACGCGCGCGCGAGGTCGATGTTCTTGCGGAGGATCGGGCACGTCTCGAGCGCGAAAATCTGGCGCTGGTCGCGCAATACGACGACGTCGTCAGGCACGCGATCGATCGCGATCGTGAAATCGAACTGCTCATGCAAGCCAAAGCAGAACTGGAACAACAAAACTCGGCATTGACCACCCAACTCGAAGGTGCCAGCGAGCATGCGGCCGAGCGCTCGCGTGAGCTCGATGCGCTGAAGCAAGCCAATGCCGTATCCGAGCGTGAGCGGCAGACGTTGGCGGTGCGGTATGAGGATGCCGTCAAACAGGAGGGCGAACGCAGACGAGAGATCGAACTTCTGGTTGCAGCCAAAAAGCAGTTGGAAGGTGAAAAGTCGACCTTGATGAGTCAGCATGGCGAGTCCTCCCGACTGGTGACGGAGCACATCGAGCACATCAACGCGTTGCAACAGCAGCTCGAAAATCAGCAGGAGAGCGATGCGGAGTTGAAGGCGCGTCAGAGGATGGTGCAGGAAGAGATGATTCGCGCGGAAGCACAGCTTGAGCTGATCAAGGACATCCTGCTTCGAGAGCCAGAGCTATGAGAAAGAAGTCGGTGAACTTGCGCTACAGGGCACTGGCAAGTCAACGCGTGCGGCCGAACGAAATCGTCGAGATTCGGTCCGAGCAGACCGTCGTGCCTTACGACGAAAATCTGCTCGAACGAGCACGTACCCAGTGGCAGTTTGGTGATTGGCAAAGCCTCGCCCGACTGGAGCGCGCCACCCTGCAACACCATCCCGAGCGTGCAAAGCTGGCCTTGCTCGCGGCATCGGGGCGTCTGCAACTCGGACGATTCGCCGAAGCCAAACTCTATGTGCGGCTCGCTCGGGACTGGGGCGTCAGCGAGCGTCATCTTTGTCAGATCCTCGTCGCCGGCGTGCATAACAGCTTGGGACGTGCCGCTGTCGTAGCAGGGAGTTTCCCCCGTGCATTGAAACATTTCGAATCGTCGATCAGGGTCGGCGCACCCGGGTCGGACAAGGTGTTGTTGACCAAAGCGCGAATCAGTCAACAATGTCAGGAGCTTGGCATGACGTCGACCCATCTCGAAAGTGACGCAAGCGCGGCATTGCGCGGACTGGCTCATTCGAGTTCCGCTTTCGACGTTGTCACGCTGTCAAAGCTCCATCTCGGTGATGCGTGGGCAGGTAACACCATCAATACCGTTATTTTCAGGCATCACGGGATACTGACCCATCTGAACTGGCAGGTTACTGCGTTCTATGTCGATTCCCGGACGCTGCGCATTGTTCGGCGCAATCTGAAGACGGACGCGATCGAGAGCCATGATGTAGAAGGTTCGTACGATCTGAATGACGCGCACAATAGTATTAGCCTCGGCGTTGACCGGAATGGCCATATCCACCTGTGCTACGGGCATCACGCTACGCGATTGCGTTATCGCCGAAGTATCACGGCCAACGACATTAACGAGTGGACGGATGAGCTTCCGATGACGGGCACGTCCGAGGAACGGGTGACCTATCCGACCTTCATTCAGCCGCGTCATGGATTTCCGCTCGTCCTGCTTTATCGTGACGGCGTGCACGATAGCGGAAACGCTCGCCTCAAGGCGTACGACGAACAGACCAAGCGCTGGACGGATCGCCCCTTGCCGATTCTCAGCGGCAGTGAGTCGAAGCCCTGGACGAGCAACGCTTACTGGAACCATCCGGCCATCGGGAACGACGGAAGCTTGCATCTCAGCTTCGTATGGCGCACGCATACGCTCGGTGACGACGATCTCATCAACAATGTGAATATCGGATATGCATGTTCATTCGATAATGGCGCCAGTTGGCAGACGTCAAAGGGTCGAGACTATCAACTTCCGATCACTCAGGTTAATGCTGAAATAATTTGCCCGATCTCGCCCGGAAGTAATCTGATCAATCAGTGCAGCATGGCATTGGACAGCCGAAACCGTCCGCATATTGTTTTCTATGCGGACGATTCGGATGGGGTTCCGCAGTATCAGCATTTGTACTTCGATGGCGCGAAGTGGCGGCATCAGACCATTTCTGCGCGCACTCAGCCTTTTGCATTGAGAGGGAAGGGGACGCTGCAAATTCCGATAAGTCGCCCGGAAGTGGTCATCGATCGATTCGACAATGTATATGTCATCGCTCGCGGAGATCATAGCCGCGGTCGAATGGCTGCGACTTTGCTTGCGGCACCCGATTACATGTGGTCGGAAAAAAACATGCGATTCATTCTGGATGAGGATCTCGGCTTTGCCGAACCAATCATCGATCGAACTCGTTGGGAAAATGAGAGTGTTCTCAGCCTGTTGTTGCAGCGTAACGAGCAGCCGGCGCATGACCTTGACTGCCAGGTTGTGAGCTCTGCAGTCACGTTGTTGGACATCAAATTCACAAATAACTAAATGTGATGAACAAGAATATGAAAACGCCGCTCGCACTTGGCAACGAATACATGCGTTCGGGGAAGTACGAAGACGCCATTCGGAAATATGCCGAGGTGTTGATCACCACGCCCGGGCTCGCCCGGATCGCGTCGACGAACCTCGCTCTCGCGAAGCAAAGATATCGAAAGAGTCGCGAAGAGGCTGGCAGGCCGCGAGTGGGTGTCTGCAGTTGGGAACTCGCACATAATTCGGCGGGGCGAGCCTACACGCTGGCGATGGTGTATGAGCGATTTGCCGACGTGGAGATCATCGGCAGCCTCTTTCCACAGTTCGGGCGGGAGATCTGGGGGCCGATACAGGAAACCGAAATTGCGAAGCACGCAATCCTGGTAGAGGACGAGTCGCGATTTGTCGAGCAGGCTATCGAACTGGTTGTCGCGCATCCCTACGATATCGTGCATCTCTCGAAGCCGCGCGGGCCGAATGTCTTGTTCGGCGCGCTGTACAAGCTGATCTGGGATGCGAAGGTATTGATGGACATCGACGACGAGGAGTTGGCGTTTGTCCAGGCAGAGTCCGCTATCGGCATCGGGGAGTATCTGGACAGGCATCAGCAGTTCCCCAGGTTGAACTTGGCCGGCCAGGACTGGACGCGCATTGCCGTTGGCCTGGTGAATTTGTTCGATGGTGTCACCGTTTCGAACCCTGCATTGCAGAATCGATATGGTGGTCTGATTATTCGTCACGCTCGCGACGAAAATGCCTTTGTTCCGTCGCCGGGGTTGAAGAGCAGGAGCAGGAAAAAATACGGCCTGCCCGCGGACAAGAAAATCGTGCTGTTTTTTGGTACCCCCCGGCCGCACAAGGGGCTGGTTGAGACCGCCGAGGCAATCGCCGAGCTCGGGCGGGACGACGTCCTGTTCGCAATCGTGGGAGACTTCCCGGATCAGTCGCTGAAGGAGACGCTCAAGCAAGTTCGCGGTTGCCAAACGGCGTTCATCGCCAACAAACCATTCGCCGAAATTCCGGCCGTCGTCTCGATGGCTGATGTCTGCGTTTTCCTGCACGACGGTGGGCTGGCTGCGCAGTTTCAGGTTCCGGCAAAGCTTACCGATGCTGTCGGGATGGGGGTCCCGGTACTGGCTTGCGACTCGCCGGCAATGGCGGATCTGTTCAAGTATGACGAAGTCTCGATGGTTTCTATCGACAAGCTTGCACCTGCGCTCGGAGCCGTGTTGGGTGCCGTCGACGGAAACTCGCAGCAGGGCAAGAGGCGCAGCACGCTGTTTCAAGACATCCTGTCCGTGGGGGCTAATGCCGAGGAATTGCGAAACTGGGTGGCGGACCTTCGTTGTTCGAACGATTCGGAAATCGTTCGACTCTTTGGTCATTTGATCAATCGCGGGCGCGAGCGCGAAGCAACCGTCGATACGATTCGGGCGGACCGAGCGGCCAACGACGTGGTGGCGAAGTCGAACGTCAGCCATCGGACCGATCAACCGATGTTCAGGTTGGGAAAGGACGCATTCATGTTGCGCGGACTACGTCCGATGGCCTCGATCGCGATCGTGGCAAACGTGATGAACGACGAAGCGTGGGAGCGTGTGAGAAGGACGCTTCCCATTTTGGGCCACCGACACGATTTGTTTGTACTTGGGTTCTCCGATGTCGAGCACGTCAATTTCGGCAACTTGACCGCATCCGTGACGATCGTTGGTGACGGCGATGGCGAAGGGAACGCCCAGAATTTTCTGCGACTGGCCGGATCGAATGTATTCGATGACTATCAGGCCGTACTGTGGCTTGCGCCCGGCGAGGGTGACGACGAATTGTCGGACGTCGCGAGCCGGGCAGTCGAATTTACGGCGGATTCTGACTGGGGAATACGTGCGAAGCGGTTCGTCTCGCTTTCCAAGGAGGGCGGCAATCATCGTGTGATCGACGGCGTGAAGATTGCACTGTCCCGCATGGGGCTGAGCCTTTCAGACGAGACGGTCACGGTGCCGGTCGGCGCCGAAGTGTGGCTCAAACCTTTGCTGTTGAGAGGGCTGGCTTCGGCGCTCTGGGCGAGCGAGCTTGTCGGCGACAAGAATGCTGCCAACGGGTTTCCGGGACGACCCACTGTTCTGGGCGTGTTGTCCGTACTGGCAAAACTCGGGAATCTGTTTGTTCAGTCAGAAGCGAGAAAAGGCGCTCAAGCGATTCAGCCCGCTCGTCCTCGGACGTTGAAGACGATCGCGTTCTATCTCCCGCAGTTTCATCCGATTCCGGAAAACGATTTGTGGTGGGGGAAAGGTTTCACGGAGTGGACCAACGTCACCCGGGCTCGACAGTTGTTCAGAGGCCATTATCAGCCGCGAGTGCCGACCGAGCTCGGATACTACGATCTGCGTCTCGAGGAAACACAGGTCGCGCAAGCCAAACTGGCCAGCGAGTTCGGGATTCACGGGTTCTGCTACTACTACTACTGGTTCGACGGCAAGAAACTGCTGAATCATCCAATCGAGCAGATGGCTCGATCCAAGAGCGTCGACACGGGCTTCTGCGTTTGCTGGGCCAACGAGAACTGGTCACGGAACTGGGATGGGCAGAACCGGCATGTGCTGATGGAGCAGACCTATACGCTCGAGAGCAATGTCGCGTTGATTCGGGAACTGATCCCGATGATGAAGGACCCGCGCTGGATTCGGTACGACGGCAAGCCGGTGATGATGGTATATCGAATCTCGATCATTCCGAACTGGCTGGAAACCGCTGCTGCGTGGCGAGAGGAGTGCCGGAAGGCGGGGCTGGGTGAGATTCACCTGTGCGCTGTTCGGTTCGGGCTGGAAACGCTGCAAGGTTCCCCGGAGGATTACCGGCTCGATAGTTATGTCCTGTTTCCGCCTCACGAAGCGGAGCGCGTGGATCTGCGTGACAAGGTGCACGACCTGCACAAGAATTTTGGCGGCCAGATCTTCGATTACTCGGCAGTGGTCGAGGGTGATATCGCGAAGTTTGAGGATGGTTATTCGTGGCCGGTTCACCGAGGAACCATGCTGGGTTGGGACAATACCGCTCGCCGCCTGACGGATGCGCGAGTGTTCCACGGAGCGACGCCATATGGCTTCCGTCGCTGGATGCAGCGCATCCTCGAGCAAGAGCAGCGTTTCAACCAAGGCAACGAGTCGCTCGTCTTCATCAACGCCTGGAACGAGTGGGCGGAGGGCACCTATCTTGAGCCAGATCAGCGGTGGGGTCGTTCGTATCTGAAGGCCTTCGCTTCGGCCGCTGAATCGGTCGCTGGAGTTACGCCGCAAGTATTGCCTGCGGGGATCGCGGCTAGTTCGAAAGAAGCGGACGTACTCAAGCTGCCGGAAAATTCGCTTGCGGATACGAAAGACGCCATCACGGACGGAAAGCCGCTGCCTTCGGTTGCCTGGCATGAAGGACAGAGGCAGCCGAACCCTGACTGGCCGACAGTGATGCTCTGTGCGCACATCTCCGGCCATCATCTGTTTGGCGGAGAGCGGAGTCTCCTGGATGTGCTGAGCGCGTTCGCCGAACAATCCGTCAACGTCGTGATGACCCTGCCGTCCGGCGGAAACAAGGCCTACATTCGCGAAATATGTGAGCGCAGCCTCGGTGTGTATTGCTTTCCCTATCCGCAATGGAAGAACAACCGCGCCAGCAAGGCCTGGTTGACGGTGACCTTTGCAGACATCATCGCGCGTCACGCGGTCGATGTCGTGCATGCGAACACAATCGTGCTGCTTGAGCCGTTGGAGGCCGCGACGCGCATGGGCAGGACCCGGGTCGTTCACTCGCGCGAACTGATTTCGCTGGATGACCCTTTGCGTGAACAACTTGGTTTGACGATCAGCGAAATCATCGGGCGTGTATTCGAACGTTCGGATTGGGTGATTGGGAACAGTCGCGCCACGAGTCAATTGTTTTCGCGTCCGGAAAAGACGCTTTACGTACCCAATGCGGTGACGCTGAGCGATTTCGAACTGGGAAACAAGTTCGGTAACACCATCAAGTTCGGCATTGTCAGTTCGAATATTCCGAAGAAGGGTGTTGAAGATTTCGTCGAGGTGGCGCGGCGAGCCGCGGAACGCACACCGCGAGCCCGCTTCGTGGTGGTTGGTCCGGTGAATGCCCAGGTCAAAAAGTGGCAGGAAGAGGTCGCGTCCGGTGCGCGTCCCGACAATCTGATCATTGCCGGCTATGCCGAACATCCGCGCAAGGCGATGTCGGAATTGAACGTGCTGCTCAATCTCTCGCACTTTGCCGAGAGTTTCGGCCGTACGGTTGCCGAGGGAATGGCCGCCCGCCGCCCGGTCATTGCCTATGACTGGGGTGCGCTGGGCGAGCTGGTGCAGCACGGGAAGACGGGCTTTCTTGTGCCTTACCGCGATATCGACGGAGTCGTGGACGCGGTGGTGCGCTTCTGCGAAAACGACAAGCTCGTCTCCGAAATGGGACAGGCCGGACGCATGTTTGTCGAGCAGCATTTCACTCAAGACAATTTGAAGGCCGCGCTTTCCGATGGCTATGCAAAGATCTTCGAGCGTGAGGGTTTGATCGCGACGGGTAACGCACCGGCCGCTGTCGCGGCGCGCGCGATCGGCTATGCAAAGCCGACGACCGTGATTGTGCCGGTCTATAACGCGGTCACTGCCGTTCGCGACTGCCTGCGATCGGTGCTCCAGCATACCGATCTGACTCGGGACCGATTGATCGTGATCGACGACGGGAGTCCGGATCCGGGCATCACGCCGATGCTGGAAGAGTTCGAGGACGTGCCGGGTGTTCTTATTCTCAAGAACAACGTGAATATCGGCTATACCAAGACGATAAATCGCGGGATTCGCGAGGCGGGCGACAACGACGTCGTACTGCTGAACTCGGATACGGTCGTAACGCCGCGCTGGCTCGAGGGGTTGCGGGCCGCCGCCTATAGTCGAGAGAAGGTGGCGACCGTTACCGCGATGAGTGATAACGCAGGAGCGTTTTCATTCCCGAAGTTCAACGAATATTGTCCGCGTCCGCCGCATCTGAGCCACGACGAATACGCACTCCTCGTGACACAAGCAACACAGGCATGTGTTCCGCCGGAAGTGCCGACCGGGTCGGGATTCTGTATGTATATTCGCCGAGCGCTCATTGACGAATGCGGGGCGTTTGACGAGGAGGGCTTCCCGCGAGGCTACGGCGAGGAGAACGACTTCTGCATGCGTGCTTATAAGGCTGGCTGGCGCAACCTGATTTCTCCCTGGTCGTTTGTCTATCACATTCGAACGGCCAGCTTCAAGGGCGAAAAAACGGCATTGGTCAAAGCGGGCGTGGATGTGGTCACCCGACGATATCCGGAATACGCGGGGCTCGTAAAGGCGGCCTTTGCCGGAGTTGAAATGGGACGCGTGCGCGAAGCGGCCGGGGCTGTGATGAGACGCTGAGTGAGCTGCGGTGGCCGCTGACGAAACGTGCGGCTAGGGGGGAGCGCCGCTTCAGGTGGGTTCTTTGTACGGTGCGGCTTTGAGTAATTCGGAGAGGAGGTGGCCTTGGAAACGAAGCAGTTTGCTGTTCGATTGCTGGTCTTGCTGAGTGTCTCGGCATCTTCGGCATCGTGGGCGGCCGAGGCCACTGATGCGAAGTGTGCGGGGATGTCACTGGATCTGACGATAGATCGGGTGTGGGGCGCTTCGCGTGTCAAATTCGATGCACTGGAAGATCAGAAATTTATTTATGTTTCGTACTACGACGCGGATCGATGGTTGTCGGTTGCACAGGTCAATAAATGCACCGGGGAGGTTGCGAAGACGAGGGTTGCATCGCGCTTTGGCGGGTGGGATGCCCACAACTCGATCGTCCTTGCGCTCGACAAGTCGAATCGCCTTCATGTTTCCGGGAATATGCACGCCTCACCGCTTGTATATGCACGAATGGACGCTCCGGACAAGTTGGCCGGTCTTGAAGCGGTTCGGCCGATGATCGGATCAGACGAGGTGCAGGCGACGTATCCCTATTTTTTCCGGTTCATGGATGGTGCATTGGGATTTTCGTACCGCTCCGGGCACAGCGGAGACGGCGAGGAATTTATCAACCGGCTCGATAACTCCGGTTGGGTGCGTTGGACAAATCGCCCGATTTTTGCCCCCACTTCGGAAAAGAAGCCCGTGAATGCGTACCATACGAATTACGTTCGCGGCCCGGATGGCTTCTTCCACGTTGCGTGGGTCTGGCGGGAAAATTACTTCGTCGAAACGAACTTCAACGTGAATTACGCGAAGAGTCGTGACCTCAAGACGTGGCAAAACAGTGCGGGCGACGTCATTCCTTTGCCGATTACACCCAGGACGGCGGAAGTCGTGGACGAGATCCCAGAAAGAAGCGGCCTGTTGAATAACATCCGGCTGGGGTTCGATGAGGCCGGGCGGCCCGTCATCTCATACTTGAAGTTCGATGCAAAGGGGGCGACGCAACTGTTCCACGCCCGCCTTGAAAACGGAATCTGGAAAACGGCGCCGGCAACGCAATGGACCTACCGTTGGGATCCGAGGGGCGGAGGCACCATCAAGGGTGAAATCAACTTCTCGGGCGTGAAGGTGAGTGATGGCCACCTGATCGAACAGGTCAGCCAGCCGGAAATCGGCGCCAAGACACTTGTCTACGACGATAAATCGATGAAGGTGGCGGAGGCGCTTTCTCCCAATGTGTGGAGTCCGTCTCCGGCTGTCCGGAAGGTGAAGGCACCTAATGGCGCAGTGCCCAACGTTCAGGTGGTGAGATTCGAGAACATGGCGGCACATGAATCGAAGGAGAGTCATGTCGTAACGTGGTTCAGCTTGCCGGCCGATAACAGGGACAAGCCGCGAAATTGTGATAACGCCGCCGTCCCGTGCGATTTCACTTCAGATCTGATCTTGCATACGGACCGTAGGTCGCCTTGATGGGTTTTTGGCCTGTCGTGAGCGTCGGATCGGAACGATACTCGCTCGATCCGGAGCTCGGGATTCGATATTTTCGGCTGCTCATATCAAGCAGCCAATGAAATTAAGGGTAGATATAAGAGATGAAAGTTCCTGTGTTTGCCTGTGAGAAACACGCATGAAAATCGCTATCGCCGGCACAGGCTACGTCGGCCTGTCCAACGCCGTCCTGCTGTCGCAGCACAATGAAGTCGTGGCTCTCGACATCGTCCCCGAGAAGGTGGCGATGCTCAACCGCAAGGAGTCGCCGATCGAGGATGCCGAGATCGAGGACTACCTGCGCCACAAGAACCTGAACTTCCGCGCGACGCTGGACAAGGAAGACGCGTACGCCGGCGCCGACTACGTGGTGATCGCCACGCCGACCGACTACGATCCGGACACGAACTACTTCAACACCCGCTCGATCGAGGTCGTCATCCGCGACGTGATGGCGATCAACCCGCGCGCGGTGATGGTGATCAAGTCGACCATTCCGGTCGGCTACACCGAGCGTACGCGCGCGGCACTCGGCACCGACAACCTGATCTTCTCTCCCGAATTCCTTCGCGAAGGCCGGGCGCTGTACGACAACCTGCACCCTTCGCGGATCGTGATCGGCGAACGTTCCGAGCGAGCCGAAGCGTTTGCCGGTCTGCTGAAGCAGGGGGCGATCAAGCAGGATATTCCGACGCTGTTCACGGGCAGCACGGAAGCCGAGGCGATCAAGCTCTTCGCGAATACGTACCTGGCGATGCGCGTGGCCTATTTCAACGAACTGGACACCTACGCCGCGCAGCACGGTCTCGACACGCACCAGATCGTCGACGGCGTATGTCTCGATCCACGCATCGGTGCGCACTACAACAACCCGAGCTTCGGCTACGGCGGCTACTGTCTGCCCAAGGATACGAAGCAGTTGCTGGCCAACTATCGCGACGTCCCGCAGAACCTGATTCGTGCGATCGTCGAGTCGAACAGCACGCGCAAGGACTTCATTGCCGAGAGCATTCTCAAGCGCAAGCCGAAGGTTGTCGGCATTTATCGCCTCGTGATGAAGGCCGGGTCCGACAATTTCCGCGCGTCCAGCATCCAGGGCGTCATGAAGCGCATCAAGGCCAAGGGCGTCGAGGTCATCGTCTACGAGCCGGCATTGCACGAATCGACGTTCTTCAACTCGTCGGTCGTCCACGACCTGGCTGAATTCAAGCGCTCCGCCGACGTGATCGTTGCCAACCGCCTGACCGACGACCTGACCGACGTCGCAGGCAAGGTCTACACGCGCGACCTGTTCGGCGGGGACGCATGATCGGCCAGAAGCCTGGTCACCCGGCGCGCGCGGCGAGCGCGTTGCCGCGCATCCTGTTCTTCAACGTGAACGGCTCGGGCATGGGCCATCTGAACCGTTGCCTCGCGTACGCGCGTCGCATGCGGGGCCGCGCGCGCCCGTTCTTCTTTTCGCTGGCGTCGGCGATCGAGATCATCGAGGAGATGGGATTCGAGGCGGACTATTTCGTTTCCCATTACTGGTCGTCCAGCTCGACGTTCGGCTGGAACAGCGAACTGGCCGTGCGGCTGGGCCTGATGCTGGAGCGGGTTCGCCCGGATGCGGTCGTATTCGACGGAACGTGGCCCTTCAAGGGTTTGCTGACGGCATGCGAAACGTATGGATCGCCCGTCCTCGTGTGGTCCAATCGCGGGCTGCTCAAGGCCGATACCAAGACGGTGCCGGTGGACGAAGCGCTGTTCGATCTCGTGATCCAGCCGGGTGAACTGGGTGCGACCGAAGCACGCGCGTCGCTGACGAACGGCGGCACGCGGCTGTCGGTGCCACCGGTCTGCCTGCTGGAGGACGACGAGTTGCTCGACCGCGCAGCGGCGAGAAACGCGCTGGGCCTGCCGCAGGCCGGTCGCTTCGTCCTCTTTTCTCTTGGCCCGGGCAACCTGAAGGATGTTGCCGGCATCGGGCACGGACTGATCGCCGCGTTCGAGGCGGCCGGGTTCCAGGTGGTCTGGGCGCGGGCGCCCATTTCGGTGCGCGACGTCGAATTGCCGGCCGGTGTGCTGCCGATCTCGGTCTACCCGTTGGCGCGCTATCTGCGTGCGTTCGATGCCTTTGTCGGCGCCGCGGGCTACAACACCTGCTGCGAACTCGTGCAGTCGGGCATTCCCGCGCTGCTGGTGCCCAACGCGCAACTGGTGGACGATCAGGTTCGCCGCGCGCGGATGGTCGCCGACGCGATGCCGGCCGTCGTGTCGGCTTGTGAGACCGAGCAGGAACGCAAGGCGGCCGTCGACGCGCTGCTGGGCGTGTTGCCCGAGGCGGCGCCAGCGCGGTGCGCGGTGCCGATGAATGGCGCGTCGCTCGCGGCGGACGAGATCATCGCCAGGATTGCTGACAAGAGGCGAACGCATTGAGCATCATCGACCAAACCCGGGCCTTGAGGCACGAATTGCGCACGCTGGCGGCGAAGCCCGACTGGACGTTGCTGACGCGCCATGACCTGCTCGCCGGGAAGCCGCCTGCCACGCTGAAGGAGCGCGCGTGGCGCGGCATCAGGCGCGTGCTGGCCACGTTAGGTGTGGTTACGCCTCACGTGACGAACTATCCGTGGCTGCCGACCCTGAAGCACGCGCCGGTTTCGGCCGAAGCGAACACGCTGTTGATCTGGGCGCCGGGTACGGAGCGCGATGCACTGCGCCGTGCGTGCGAAGGCTTTTCCGCGCGACTGAAAGGCAACGATGCGCTGGCGCCGGTACTGGTGACCGACGTGGCCGATTTCGCCTTCTATTCGCGGCTGGGCTGGCTGGTGGAATACCTGCCGGAATTGAGCGGCGACGATCGTTCGTATCGCGAAAGAAAGCGCGCGTATCTCGCGTGGCGCTATCGCGATGCGCGGATCGTGCCGCCGGCCGCGGCGCAGGCCAGCGACGCCGACTGGAAGGCATTGGTGGAAGTGAACTGAACATGATGGATAGAAATCGCTATGCCATGTTGACGGTGGATACCGAGGCGCTGCCCAAGCGCGCCACGGAGGATCACGTCAAACGGTTGATGTGGGGTGTGCACGAGAAGGGGCGGGCAGGGGTTGCCGAAATGGCTTCCATCGGCGACGAGTTCGGCGTCAAGCACGTGTTCTTCGTGGATCAGTGCGGCGCGTATGCATACCTCGACGAAACGAAGGAGGTCGTGCGCCGGCTGGATGCCGCGGGGCAGGACGTTCAACTGCATACGCATCCGGAATACCTGCCGGACTCGTTCTGGGCCGAGCACGGCCTTGCGCGACGGCCGCAATACATGAATCAATACACGGACGATGCGCGCGCGGAGTTCGTGATTCGCCACTTCGGCGGGCTGATTTCGGCGGAAACGGGCAAGCCGGTGCTGGCGCACCGTGCCGGTTCGTTTCGCTGGAACGCGTCGACGATCCGGGCGCTGAAGTCCACCGGCGTACAACTGTCGTTCAACAATTCCCTGTGCGCGGTCCATGCCGGGCAGTGCAACTACAGCGAGCCCACGAATCTGCCGTTCCAGTGGTCGAACGGCGTGATCGAAGTGCCGATGACGGAAAAGAAGATCCTGCCGAAGGTCGGCAAGGAAGAATGGTGGGCACGCCTGACTTATCCTGAATCGCCGTATTTCCGGTTTCGTCCGTGGTGGGGCAAGCTGCTGCTCGACGCGTTCAGCGGCAGTCCGACGTTCTCGATTTTCCTGCTTCATTCGTGGTCGCTGCTGTATTGGGACGAGAACGGGCATGCGACCTATCGGGACGACCAGCGTGTCGAAGGCTACCGGAAACTCCTGTCGCGCCTGACGAAGGACTACGACGTGATCACGACGTCGGAATTCCTCGACTTGCAGGCCCGCGGCAGGATCCGGACCACGCATACGACCGATCTCGCCTGTGCCGAACTGAAGACGGCCGGGGCGGCGAAAGCATGAGCACGATGCTCGATTCGTTGCAGACGGCGTTGACCGAGCCGCTGCTCGCGATGAGCCGTCGACTGACGGCGCGTGTGCTCGAGCGCAAGTTGAAGCAGCGTTCGCACGGCGCGCCGTTCGTCGGCGATCCGGACAGCATGCTGTACGTGGCGGCGAGCGCATTGCCGTATCACACGAGCGGCTATACGACGCGCACGCACGAAGTCGTTCGCGCATTGGCGGCTGCGGGCGGTCGCGTGCATCCGCTGACGCGGCCCGGCTATCCCGGCGATCGCGCGGATCGCCTGACCGACGCCGCCGGAAGCGAGACGCAGGTGAGCGAGGTCCGGTATCTGCATGCGAGCGCGCCGTTCAACAACCGGCCGGTGCTGATGTATGCGTTGCAGGCGGCGCCCGTCATCGCGCGCGTGGCCATGCAGCATCGCGCGTCGGTGATCCACGCGGCGTCGAATCACGTGAACGCGCTGCCGGCGCTGCTGGCGGCGCGGCAACTGGGCATTCCGTTCCAGTACGAGATGCGCGGGTTGTGGGAGTTGACGCGCATCTCGCGCATGCCGGAATACGAAAGGCGGCAGGGGTTCGCGCAGGGGCTGCAGCTGGAGGGTCTGGTGGCCCGGCACGCGGACAAGCTGTTCGTGATCTCGGCGCAACTGGGCCGGTTCGCGCGCGATCGCTGGGGGATTGCCGGCGAGCGGATGTATTTGCTGCCGAATTGTGTGGATCCCGAACGGTTTACACCTTCGGCGCCCGAGGAGATCGACGCCGACACGATTGGATATGCAGGCTCGCTGATCGGCTATGAAGGACTCGACACGTTGATCGATGCGGTCGGCCGGTTGAGCGGGCAAGGGCGCGCGGTGCGGGTCGAGATCGTCGGAGAAGGCGAGGCACGGCCGGCGCTTGAGGCGCAGGTGCGGCGCCTCGGATTGTCGGAGCAGATTCGCTTTCTGGGCCGGACCTCGCCCGAGCAGGCGCGCAGGACGCTCGGTCGTTGTGCACTGGTGTGCATCCCGCGCAAGCCGTTCAAGGTTTGCAAGATCGTGCCGCCGATCAAGCTCGTGGAAGCGCTCGCGATGGGCAAGCCGGTGGTCGTGCCGGATCTGCCGGTGTTTCGCGACGAAATGGGTCCGAGCCCGGCTGGCTGGTTTTTCAAGGCCGGCGATGCGGTCGACCTGGCACGGGTGATCGATGCGGCGCTGTCCGATCGCGGTACGCTCGCGGCGCTCCGTGGCCAGGCGAGAGAATACGCGACCACACAGCGCCGCTGGCGCGAATTTGTCATGAACGCACTGCCAATGTCGCAGGGTGAGGGGTTAAATGGTCGGCAGGATCATTAGAAAACTGGGTTCGTTGGTCTACGACTATCCGACGGTTGCGGAGGATGTGGAGCAAGTCGGACGCTTCGGGTGCCTGAAGATTGCGCTCGTCACCGATTACTTCACGGCGGACTGCTTGTCGGCGGAATGTCGCGTGCGCACCATGACGCCTGCCAACTACGCGGACGTGATCGGCAACTGGAAACCGGATCTCGTGCTCGTGGAATCGGCGTTTCACGGCGTGGACGGGAGCTGGCGCTACGAGCTGGCGCGACAGTCGCCGCCGATGCGGCTGAGCAAGCCGACGGCGATCTTTCGCCTGGTCGACTTCGCCAGGCGCGCGGGCGTTCCGACCGTATTCTGGAACAAGGACGACGGCGCGTTCTTCGACACGTTCATCGACGTGGCGAAGGTGTTCGACTACGTGTTCACGACCGACGAGGCATGTCTCGACCGATATCGGCAGCAGGTGCCCGCGCACGTGCCGGTCAACACGCTGGTGATGCCGTATCAGCCGGCGTCGCATAATTTCTCGGGCTTCAATTTCGTTCGCAACGAAGCGTGCTTCACGGGCAGCTACTACCGGCGCATCCTGAACGAGCGCCGCCGTTTTCTCGACATGGTGTTCGACACCTGCGAGCAGAGCAATCTGCAGCTCAACGTATTCGATCGCAATCACGATCGCCTGTCGCGCTTTTTCGAGTTCCGCTATCCGAAGCGGAACGGGCTGCGCGTGCACGGCAAGGTGCCGCATCGGGAAACCGCGCAGGTGTACAAGTCCCATGCGATCTCGATCAACGTGAATTCGGTGACGGGCTCCGAGACGATGTTCTCGCGACGCCTGCTCGAGATTCTCGCGTGCGGCGGCATCGCGGTGACCAACGCGAGCCGCGCGGTCGACCGGTATTTCCGTGAGTTCTGCCACGTGATCGATACGCATGACGAGGCGCGGGAGTTGTTTTCGCGGCTTCGGCACGGCCCGTCGCAGGATGATCTGGACCGGGCCGAGGCAGGCGCACGCTACGTACGGCAGAACCATACGTGGGCGCACCGGCTGGAAGAAATCTGCGCCGTCGTGAAGATCTGACGGGAAGTGGCCACGATGCTCGCGCTGCTTTCCTACGCTGCCCAACTGGTCTTCCTGCTGGTGGTGCTCTACTTTGCGCTGTACGTGCTGCTCGAATTGCGCGTGCTGCTGATTTCCCGCAAGGTCGAACGGCGCAAGCTGACCGACCTGGCGCAGCCCGTCCGGATATCCGAAGACGGGTTTCATCCTCGGGTCAGCGTGCTGCTGCCGATCTGCAACGAGTCCGAGATGGTCGAGCGGCTGATCGATGCGGCCTGCCGCCTGACCTATCCGTCCAACGAGATCGAGATCCTGGTGCTCGACGACTCGTCGGATGCGACGACGAAGCTCGCGCGGGCGAAGGTCGATCGCTACGCCGCCGACGGAATCGACATCCGGCTCATCAAGCGTCAGTCGCGAACGGGCTACAAGGCCGGCAACCTGGTCAACGGCATCCAGCAGTCGTCCGGCGACTTCTTTGCGATCTTCGATGCGGACTTCTTGCCGCCTGCGGATTTCCTGCTGAAGACCATTCCGTGTTTCACCGATCCGAAGCTCGGCTTCCTTCAGACCGGCATCGGCTACGAGAATCGCGACGCGTCGTTCCTGACACGCTTCCAGGCCATGGAAATGGGCCACCAGCAATACGTGACGGTGGGGCTGAGCGAGGACGGCGACATGGCGTCGCTGAGCGGCAGCTCGTGTGTGTGGCGCAAGGAGTGCGTCGATGCGCTGGGCGGCTGGAATGCGTCGACAGTCACCGAAGACGTGGACCTGGGCTATCGCGCGCAGTTCGGCGAATGGAAGTACGCGTATCTGCGAGAAGTCGTTTCCATGTCGGTGCTGCCAGAGACCATCAGCGCGTTTCGCATTCAGCGCGAACGCTGGGGGCGCGGCCTGATCCACAGCGGGTTCAAGCATGTCGGACAGATGCTGTCGCAAAGCATGCCGCTGATGAAGCGGATGCACGCGATCTCGGTGATGTTCTCGTCCGTGCTGCTGGCTTCGATCTATGTGCTGATACTGCTCAGCATGCCGTTGACTTGCCTGGTGCATTTCGACGGCGAGGGGATTCATCTCGGCGCATTCGTCTTTTTCGTTCTGGTGGCAATCTGGGCGCTTGCGAATGCGTTCGGTTCGCGCAAGGGCGCGAGATTCGACGACAAGCCGAGTGTTCTGAAAACGGTATGGGATACCTACCTTTATATTGCGATGTTTTTGCCGATGGCCTGGTATTACTTCGCGGGGGGCGTGCGCGCGGTTTTCGGTGTGTATAGCGGCTTTCATCGCACGCCAAAAGGCAAGGAAGCCTATCGCTCGACGATGCCTCGCATCAACGCAGTTCTGCTGGCCGGCGAAATCGCCACGTTCGCCTATTCACTCATGACGGTTTTGCTGGCGATTCAGAAGAAGAACTATGTTTTGATTCCGCTCAACGTAACGGTTTGCGTCGGCTTCGGTATGGTTCTCTTTTGGTCATGGCAAGAGCATCGTGCCCGCGTGCAATCGTGATTTCCGCGTGAGCGCAGTCCAATCGACCCGAATGGCGGGCACGGATTGCCGATTTGTTAAGGGTGCCTTCCTTTCTCGCATATGGTTCGCGTAAAGCTGATTGTCAGCATCGAAAGAAACGCAGGTGTTTGCACGACGAGGGAGCGCAAGATCACGAGCGATGTTGTACGACGAATGCCGCAGGCCGCCGATGCGTTGACCGGCGGTGCTCGCCCGATCGAATCGGGGCGTGCGTTCACTTTTACCGATGGCGCGGCCGCCTGGCTTCGCTCCCGTCCCCGGTCCGGCGCCGATCTGGCGGTGCCGTCTGACGATTTGCATACGTGGCTCGGCGAATCAAGCGAGTCGAAGGATCATCAAGATTTGCAAAGAAGATTCGAGGAATTCTGTCCGTCCCAATTGGACGGGGCAGAATGCCACCAGACAGTCTCTCATCGAACCCGCCAAGTCGGAGATTCATGTCTGACAAATGGCCAGGCAACTTTAACAACGGCTTGCAGGATTGCCGTATGCAGCCGGCCGAACGGTGACGCGATCATCGGCATTCGACGCGACTAAAACGTCGTGCGAATGGACCGCTACCGGACGGTCAAATGAAATGATTCGGCAGTTTTTTCCGATGTTTGCACTTCGCGGATCGGCGTGCGACCGGTGCCAGACGATTGCAAGCAATGCGAGTTTCGTGTTTTGCATGGTCCCGATCGGCGAGAGCAAGTGCGGCGTATGCGGTCGTAACATGCAAGGTATTACTCGAATATTAATATTGATGTATGATCGCGTCGGCGCGTTGTAAGCTCGTGGCCAACAACCTTTCGCGTCGCGCAAATTTCCATGCGGTGTCGTTTCGCTGCATGGCCCGCACATTTTTTTCGCAACCCTGATTCGGGCGGTCGCACATCGTTACATCGATGTTCCGTGCCAATGCGTGATGTGTCGCGGACGTAGTCAAATCATACGAAATAATCGAACGCAATAAATCGATAATGTTGTCTGCTGCTTGATCGAAATATCAGGCAGCGCTTCGCGCTTGAAGATCGATAACCAGACACCGCTGAAAAATAATGTCTGTTTAAAACGATGGAAAGCAGCAATATTCGCAACCGGGGAGGGCAGGTGAGCGCAAGCGGGCCACGAGCAATCGTGATAACCGGCAGCAGTGCCGGGCTTGGACGTGCGCTGGCATTGAGTTATGCCGCGCCCGATACCACGCTGGGGTTGATCGGCAGAAATTCGGCGCGGCTGGAATCCGTCGCCGCGGAGTGCCGTGCGCGCGGCGCCCGCGTCGTGATCGGCTGCATGGACGTGCGCGACTCGGCCACCGTCCAGGACTGGATGGTCGATTTCGATACGCGGTATCCAATCGAATTGATGATTGCGAATGCCGGCGTGGCCAGCACGCTGCAGTCCGCGGACGACTGGGAGCACATGGCGCGCACCGCCGATGTCGTCGATACCAACCTGTACGGCGCGTTGCATGCGGTGCTGCCGGCCATCGACCGGATGCGCATGCGCCGGTGTGGGCAGATCGCGGTCGTCAGTTCGCTCGCCGCGTTGCGGGGTATGGCCATCTCGCCCGCCTACTGCGCGAGCAAGGCGGCGCTGGTCGCTTACTGCGATTCCGTGCGCCCGATCCTCGCACGCGAGGGCATCGGCCTGTCGGTCGTGATGCCGGGCTTTGTCCGCACGGCGATGAGCGACGTCTTCCCGGGCAGCAAGCCGTTCATGTGGAGTGCGGACAAGGCTGCCGGTTACATCAAGAAGCGCCTCGCGCGACGCCGCGTGGAAATTGCCTTTCCGTTCAGTCTTGCCTTCGGCATCAAGTTGCTGCGCCTGCTGCCGGCCACGCTGGCGGATGCCATTCTCGGTCGTCTGTCCTATCTCCCGCGCGGGAAGGCGTGACGTGCTGCCCGGATTCGCGTTCGCGGCTGCGGCAGCCGCACTCTCGTTTCTCGTAGAGGCCATCGCGTATCCGCGCGCGTCGTTCGTCCGTTCGCCGGCGGCGATCGCTCTGCATGTCTGCGCGTTCGCGATCGTGGCGGGCGCGACTTTCGCCGTGACGGCACGGCCGCTTGTCTCGGCATCCGTCGCCCTCGTGCTGATCGCGTTGCTGGCCGTCATCAGCAACGCAAAATACGAATCCCTGCGCGAACCCTTTGTCTTTACGGACCTGAGCCTGTTCAGCCAGGTTTTCGCTCATCCGCGTCTTTATCTGCCGTTTCTGAGTGCGGGTAAGGTGTTCGGCATCGTTGCCGCCGTGGCGGTCGCGACGGTCGGGTTTCTGCTCGAACAACCGGCCGGCATGCTGGCGCGTGGCGCCGCCGCACTGATCGCGGTCGCTTGCGCGCCGGTCTGTGTCGCGCTGTCGCGTTGCGTGCCGCTGACGCTCGACCCGATGGCGGACCAGCGCCGGACGGGTTTCTTCGCGGCATTCGTCGCTTACCTCGTCAACGGGCTGCGGAGTGCGGAGCGTAACGCGTTCTTTCGCGCGGTCGACGCCGGGCCGTTCGCCGGCGGCCGTCCGCACAGCACGCCGGACGTGATCGTCATCCAGAGCGAATCCTATTTCGACGCGCGACGCCTCGGCGCATGCGTGTCGTCGGAGCCGTACGCGAATTTCGATCGCGCCCGCCGCGAGGCATTCACGCAGGGCAGCCTGGACGTTCCCGCCTGGGGCGCCAATACGATGCGCAGCGAATTCGCGATGCTGACGGGATTGCCGTCGGCGGCGCTCGGCTATTCGCGCTTTTACCCGTACATGTATGTGCGCCGCGCATGTGCGTCGCTGGCGGGCTGGTTCAAGCGAGGCGGATATCGCACGCTCGCGATTCATCCGTATCACGCCGATTTCTTCGGGCGCAACCGGGCATTCCGGTTCATGCATTTCGACCGTTTTCTGGATATTCGGGATTTCGGCGGTGCCGCGCGAGTCGGGCCTTATATCGGAGACGGCCCGGTGGCCGATGCAATCATCGCGGCCCTCCAGGAGCACGGCGACGGGCCGGTGTTCGCGTTTGCGATCACGATGGAGAACCACGGCCCGCTGCATCTGGAACCGGTCGGGCCGGGCGAATCCGAATCGCGGCATACGCTCGGCGACGACGCGCGCTGGCGCGATCTGACCGCCTATCTTCGACACGTCGAGAATGCCGACGGCATGATCGGCAAGCTGACTGATTATCTCCGCAAGCGGGAGCGTCCGACCGTGCTGTGCTTTTACGGCGATCACGTTCCCGCTCTGACTTCGGTGTTCGACGCGCTCGAAACCGAACCGACCAATAGCGATTACTTTATTTGGCGCAACTTCGCGAACGATTTCGGCGAGCACCGAAACCTTCGCGTCGAGAGTCTCGGTGCTGCGATACAGCGCGCGATGGTGCACGTCGACTGCACTCGCGCCGCTTCGCCGACCGGGATGCTTCAGACGCCGGCGTGATGATGAAAAAAAAAATTGCGATTATTGGGATAGCGTGCCGCTTTCCCGGTGGGGTTGAGGGACCCGACGACTTCTGGCAACTGCTGCGTGACGAGCGCGATGCCGTGACCGCCATTCCGCCGGACCGATTCGGCACGGCGTTCTATCAGCACCCATCGAAACGGGAGCCGGGAAAGAGCTACACGTTCGCGGCGGGCGTCGTCGACGACGTCGCGGGCTTCGACGCCGAATTCTTCGGCATCTCGCCGCGCGAGGCGGCGCAAATGGATCCGCAGCAGCGGCTGCTGCTCGAACTCGCGTGGGAGGCGTTCGAAGACGCCGGCGTGCGTCCGGCCGCGATGCGCGGACGCGACTGCGGCGTGTTCGTCGGCGTGGCGGGCATGGATTACGGCAACCGCAATATGGACGACATGAACACGATCGATCCGTATTCGGCAACCGGCAACACGCTCAGCATCGCGTCGAACCGCGTGTCTTACCTGTTCGACCTGCGCGGCCCGAGCATGTCGGTCGACACCGCTTGCTCGTCCTCGCTCGTCGCGCTGCATCAGGCGGTCCGCGCGTTGCAGTCCGGCGAGACGGCGATGGCGCTTGCCGGCGGGGTCAACCTGCTGCTGCATCCGTTCGGATTCGTCAGTTTTTCGAAGGCGTCGATGCTATCGCCGCGCGGTCGTTGCCGCGCGTTCGACGCGACCGGCGACGGCTACGTGCGCGCCGAAGGCGGGGCGTTCGTGCTGCTCAAGCCGCTCGACCAGGCGGTGGCCGACGGCGATACGATCCACGCGGTGATCGCCGGATCGGGCGTGAATTCGGATGGCCATTCGCACGGCGGCATCAACGTGCCGGCAGCCGCGACGCAGGCGGACCTGCTGCGCACCGTGTATCGGCGCGCGGGCATCGATCCGCGCACGCTCGCGTATCTCGAGGCGCACGGCACGGGCACCGCGGTCGGCGATCCGATCGAGGCGCGCGCGTTGATCGACGCGGTGTCGGGCGGCCGGCCGGAATCCGATCCGCTGCTGATCGGCTCGGTCAAGACCAATATCGGACACCTCGAAACGGCATCGGGCATGGCCGGTCTGCTGAAGGCCGTGCTGTGCCTGAAGCATCGCGCGGTGCCGCGTTCGCTGCACTTCGACACGCCCAACCCCGGCATCGATTTCGAAGGCGGCCGCTTGCGCGTGGTCGATCGGTTCACACCGCTCGCGCGCGGCGATGCACCGCTGACCATCGGCATCAATTCGTTCGGCTTTGGCGGCACGAATGCGCACGTCGTCGTCACCGAAGCGCCGGCGCCGGCGCCAGTCGCGCAGTCGGCGGCAAGGATCGATGCTCCGTTGCCGCCGCTCGTCCTCACCGCGCGGTCGCCGGCCGCGCTGGCAGCCGTCGCCGCACGCCATCTCGCGCGCCTGCAGTCGGGGGCCGACTGGGCCGCACTCGCGGCCGCCGCCGCACGGCGTCGCCAGTGGCTCGAGTATCGCGCGGTCGTCGCGCCCGCGGATCAGGCTGAAGGCCTGGCGGCGCTCGCAGCACTTGTGGAGCCGTCGGAGCATGGGCTGCCGGCATGCGCCGTGCAGGGGCAGGCCATCGAAGGCGACGCGCCCGTCGCGTTCGTCTACGCGGGCAACGGCTGTCAATGGGCCGGGATGGGCAAGCGGCTCTATGCCGAGGATGCGGTGTTTCGCGCGGCGCTCGACGAAGTCGATGCGCTGTGGCGCGCGGACGGCAACGCATCGCTCGTCGAAGTCATGTGCGAAGGTGTCGATGCCGAATGGCTCGCCGCGACCGAGAACGCGCAGCCGCTGCTGTTCGCGATGCAGGTCGGCATCACGCGTGTGCTGACCGCGCGCGGCATCCGCTTCGATGCGGCGGTCGGTCACAGTGTCGGCGAGATCGCGGCGGCCTGGGTGTCGGGCGCGCTCACGCTCGCCGAGGCCGTGCGCGTGATCCGGATTCGCAGCGGTGCCCAGGGCCTGACGCGCGGCGCGGGCAGGATGGCGGCGGCCGGCATCGGCGAAGCCGCGGCGCGCGACTGGATCGCGCGTCTCGATCTCGCCGCTGCCATTGAAATCGCGGGCACCAACAGCCCCGACTCGGTGACGCTCGCAGGTTCGCAAGCCGCGCTCGAAACAATCGGCGCGGCGCTCGCGGACGCCGGCCATTTCTATCAGATGCTCGGCCTCGATTACGCGTTCCACAGCAGTCGCATGGATGCGATCGAGCCGGTCGTACGAGACGGGCTGGCCGATCTCGCGCCGCGCGATACGCACACGCGATTCGTGTCGACGGTGACCGGCGACACGTTGCCGGGGACCGCGCTCGACGCGGGTTACTGGTGGCGCAACATTCGCGAACCGGTTCGTTTCGGCGATGCCATTGCGCGCCTGGCCGACGATCGCGTGCGCGTGTTCGTCGAGATCGCCCCGCATTCGATCCTGCGCACTTACGTGAAGCAGACGCTTGCCGCCCGCGTCGCGCCGGGCGTCGTCGTGCCGACGCTCAAGCGTCAGCACGACAGCGCGGACATGCTCGCTCATGCGATCCTGTCGGCGGTCGCGCAGGGGGCGCGCGTCGATCTCGACCGCCTCGTTCCCGATGTCCCGCACGCCGCGCTGCCGACTTATCCGTGGCAGCGCGAGCGTTACTGGCTCGTGCCGAGCGTCGAGGGCTACGGGCTCGTGAATCGTCGCGTCGATCATCCGCTGCTCGGCTATCGCCTGCACGAGCATGCGTTCGCGTGGGAGAGCCAGCTCGATCCGCAGCGCGTGCCGATGCTCGCCGATCACGTGGTCGACGGCGGCGTCGCGTTCCCGGGCGCCGGTTATGTCGAAATGGCACTCGCGGCGGCGCGCAGGTTCTTCGGCACACCGGATGTTGCCATCGAGAACGTCGAGATCCGCATGCCGGTCGTGTTCCAGCCGCAGCACGCGAAGTTGTTCCGGTTCACGATCGACGTGCGCACCGCGTCATTTACGATCGAGACACGCGACCGGATGTCGGACGGCCCGTGGAACCTGAACGTGACGGGGCGCCTGCTCGAAAGCGGCAATACGCTCGATGCGTGCAGCATGCCGGATGCGTCCGTCGTCACCCGTCTGCAGTCGCGTCCGGCGCTTTCCGGCGACGCGCTGTATGCGGGCACGACGGCGATCGGCCTCAGCTACGGGCCCGCGTTCCGTTGGGTGCGGTCGCTGCGCGTGTCGGGCGACGACGCGCTTGCCGAGCTCGATGTGCCGTCGGTTCTTGCCGATGAGCATGCGCGATCCGACTATCTGTTGCATCCCGCGCTGATGGACAGCGGCTTCCATCCGCTGTTCGCGGTGCTGGCGCAGGCCGGTGCCACGCCGGACGATGCGCATTCGGCGTTTGTCCCCGTGCAGATCGGTCGTGTCGATTTCCTGAGCGGCGAAGCGATTCGTCGCGTGCTGGCGCGCATTCATCGCCGCAGCCCACATTCGATCGTCGCGTCGTTCGAATTCATCGATGCAAACGGCAAGATCGTCGCGCGCCTTTCCGCGTGCCGCTTCCGTCGCGTCGATCTCGCCGGGCGCCGTCAAGGCGCGCCCGCGCGCTTTGCCTACGTGCTCGAAGCGAGGCCGCTGCCGGCCGGTTACACGGCCGACGCGTTGCCGCCGCCGGGCGTGCTCGTCGAGCGTGCGAACGCGCATGTCATGGCGCGTGAGGACCTCGCGCGCCGCACGCAGCATCTGACCGAAACGTTGCCGCTGCTCGACGTGCTTGCCGGTCTGCATGCGCTCGACGCGCTGGATGCGCTCGGCGTGTTCGCCCAGCCGGCGCTGCTGACGAACACGCATCCGCAACAGGTCGCGCGACTGGCGGAAATCGTCGTCGAGGACGGGCTGGCGCGCTTCGAAGGCGATCGCCTGGTTCGCGACGACGAAGCCTGCGAGGCGATGCCCGCGCGTGACGCGCTGTGGCGCGACGTGCTGGCCGCATCGCCGGCCCATGTCGCCGAGCTGACGCTGCTGGCGCACGTCGGCGCGGCGCTGCCGCGCATGCTGCGCGACACGTCGCCCGAGGGCGCGCTGCTGTCGTCGACCGGGCGCAGTCTGGTCGAGCAGTTCTTCGATGCATCGCCGACCTGGGCGCATGCGCGCGCACTGCTCGCCGCCTGCGTGACGCAGGCCGTCGCGGCGTGGCCGGACGCACGCCGCTTGCGTGTCCTGGAGTTCGGTGCCGCGAGCGGCGACGTGTTGCAGCCGCTCGACGTGGACGTGCCGGCCGGTCGCTGCGAATACCTGCTGGCGGGTACGGCGCAGCAGCTCGCCGGGTTCGATGCGGAAGCGCATGCGCACGTACGGACGCTGGCGTTCGCGACCGACGCGCCGCTGTTCTCGCAATGCCGCGATACGACGCCGTTCGACGTGGTGATCGTCAACCGGATGCTGGGCGATCATCCGGATCCACTCGCCGCGCTGACGGCGATCGCCGAACGGCTCGCGCCGGGCGGGCTCGTCGTCATCGCCGATGCGCGCCGCAGCCGCTTCTCCGACATCGTGTTCGGCACGGCCGGTGGCGCGGGCGCTGCCGGCGCGTACGGCACGCTGGCGCCTGGCGCGATCGAGTCGATGTGCGAACGCGCCGGACTGGTCGACGTGGTGCGTGATACCGAACAAGGCCTCGATCTCGAGGGCACGCCGACGTTCGTCGTCGCGCGCAAGCCGGCTGCCCGCGAGCAGGCGGCCGGCGCATCGCGGGACGAGGATCGAGCGCGCATGGTGCAGCGTGACGGCGCGCACTGGCTGATCGTGCAGGACGATGACGATGCGTTCGGCATCGCCCTGGCGGGCGAACTCGAGCGGCTGGGCTGCCGCGTCGAGTCGGCAGCGGTGCGTGACGCCGCGGCATGGGCGGCGCGTCAGCCGGCCGGGCAGCCGGCGCATGTCGTGTTCGTGGCGCCGCTTGCATCGCTCGACACCGCCGACGGTGCGGCCATGATGCGCGCGCAGCACGGTGGCGCGCTCGCGCTGACATCGATCGTGCGCGATCTCGATGCCGCGGGCGCGACGGAGCGCGGGCGACTGTGCGTCGTGACGCGTGGCGGCGCGCCGTTCGCCGCAGGCACGTCGTCACACCCCGAGCATGGAACGTTGTGGGGTCTCGGCCGCGTGATCGCGAACGAGTATCCGACGCTGCCGCTCCGGTTGATCGACGTCGATCGCGCCGTCGAACAACCGGCGTCGCAGCTTGCGATGGCGCTGCTCGGCGACGATGGCGAGGAAGAAGTGCTGCTTGCGCCGCAGGGCCGCTACGTGCCGCGCATGCTGCCGGCCGCGCAGGCGGCCGAGCGTGACGACGCGTCGTCGAGCGCATCGGACCGGGCGGGGGCGCGGCTCGCATTCGACACGCCGGGTTCGTTGCGCAACCTCGCATGGTTCGCGATGCCGGCACGCGATCTCGCCGCGGGCGAGGTCGAGATCGAGCCGATGGCGACGGGGCTCAATTTCCGCGACGTGATGTACGCGATGGGGCTGCTGTCCGACGAAGCCGTCGAGACGGGCTTCGCGGGCGCGACGATCGGCATGGAAATGTCGGGACGCGTCGCGCGGGTCGGCGCGGACGTCGAAGGGTTTGCACCGGGCGACGCGGTGCTGGGTTTCGCACCGGCATCGTTCGCGACGCGCGTGGTCACGCGCGCGACCGCGATCGCACGCAAGCCCGACACGATGTCGTTCGAGGAGGCCGCCACGGTTCCGACGACGTTCTTCACCGCGTACTACGCGTTGTGCGAACTGGCGCGACTGCGACGCGGAGAGCGCGTGCTCGTGCACGGCGGCGCGGGCGGGGTCGGCATCGCGGCGATCCAGATCGCGCGGTATCTCGGCGCGGAAGTCTTCGCCACTGCGGGCAGCGACGAGAAGCGCGAGTTCATTCGCCTGCTCGGCGTCGACCGCGTGTTCGATTCGCGCAGCCTCGCGTTCGCCGACGAGATTCGTGCGCGCACGCACGGCGAAGGCGTCGACGTCGTGCTCAATTCGCTCGCGGGCGAAGCGATGGTGCGCAGCATCGATACGCTGCGTCCGTTCGGCCGCTTCCTCGAACTCGGCAAGCGCGACTTCTACGAAAACAGCCAGATCGGCCTGCGGCCGTTCCGCAACAACATCAGCTATTTCGGCATCGACGCGGACCAGCTGATGGGCGCGCTGCCGTCGCTGACGACGCGACTGTTCGAGGAAGTGATGCGCCTGTTCTCCGCCGGCGTGCTGCATCCGTTGCCATACCGCGCGTTCCCAGCCGCACGTGCGGAGGAAGCGTTCCGCTACATGCAGCAGGCGCGCCAGATCGGCAAGGTGCTGGTCACCTATCCGTCGGGCACGCCGGCGCCGACGCGTGGCGTCGCGGTGCCGACGCTGCGGCTCGACCCGCAGGCGGCATACCTGATCGTCGGTGGCACCGGCGGGCTGGGCTTCGCGACCGCGCGCTGGATGATCGAGCGCGGCGCGCGGCACCTGACGCTCGCGAGTCGCGGCGGCGCACTGGGCGCGGCAATGCAGGCCGAAGCCGACCGCTGGCGAGACACGCTCGGCGCCGACGTGTCGGTCGCGCGATGCGACGTGACCGACGCCACGGCGCTCGACCGCCTCGTCGACGAGATCGAGCGTCGCGGAACGCCGCTCAAGGGCGTGCTGCATTCGGCGATGCAGATCGACGACGGGCTGCTGCGCAACGTCGACGACGCACGCTTCGCGGCTGTGCTCGAACCGAAGGTGGCGGGCGCATGGAACCTGCATCGCGCGACGCAGCGTTGCACGCTCGATTTCTTCGTCGTGTATTCGTCGGCGACGACCTGTCTCGGCAACCCGGGGCAGGGCGCGTATGTCGCCGCCAACGGCTTTCTCGAAGCGCTGGTCGCGCATCGTCGCGCGGCCGGCCAGCCGGGCGTGTTCATGGCTTGGGGGCCGATCGAGGACGTCGGCTTCCTCGCGCGCAACGCCGGCACGCGCGAGGCGTTGCAGTCGCGGATTGGCGGTGCGTCGATCACGTCGGACGAAGCGATGGCCGCGCTCGAGCGCGCGCTTGCCCAAGGGACCGCCGGCGAAGCGGTCGTGCGCCTCGACTGGGGGGCCGTTTCGCGCGGCATGCCGGCCGCGCACGCTCGGCGCTACACGGCGTTGCAGACGGGTGGAGTGGCCGAGACGTCGAGCGAGGATCGCGTGTTGCCGGAACAGTTGCGTGCGCTGCCGCCTGCCGAGGCGGTCGCCCTCGTCGAGACGGCGCTGCGCGGCCAGATCGCGCGGATTCTGCACATGTCGCCGGAGCGCGTCGATGCCGGCCGGTCGGTCCTCGATCTCGGGATGGACTCGCTGATGGGCATGGAGCTCGGCATGGCCGTCGAGGAGACCTTCGGCGTCAAGCTGTCGATCATGGCGATCGCGGAAGGCGCGACGGTGCATACGCTGGCCGAGCGCATCGTCGAATTGCTCGATGATCGGCACGGCGACGGAAAGGCCGCGGCAGCGGACGAGCTGGCGCAAGCGCTGGTCGCGCGGCATGCATTGGGCGATGAGGCGCGGGCGACGCTCGCACGTCATCAGGATCACGAAAAAAACCAGGGGGCAGCAACATGCAAGTCGACGCCGGTGCATGCCGGGTGAAAGCACCGCAGGGGTGGCAGGCGAGCGAAGGCACGGTCGCCCGGCCGGTGACGATGACCGGACATGGTCTGCACACCGGCCGCCGGGTCCAGGTGCGGATCCTGCCCGCGACGCCGTCGGACGAACGGCACGGGATCGTGTTTCGCCGCATGCGCGGCGATCATCAACTGGGGATGCTTGCCGCCGGCCCGGCGGTGCGTCGCGCGCAGCCGCTCTGCACGATGCTGCGTGCCGACGACGGCATGGGCGTGCGTACGGTCGAGCACCTGCTTGCATCGCTGCTGACCTGCGAGATCGATCACGCGATCGTCGAACTCGATGCGGAAGAAGTGCCGATTCTCGACGGCAGCGCGCGGCCGTGGATCGACGCGATCGCGGCCGGCGGCCGTGCCGAATTGCGGCGTTCGAAGCGCTTTCTCCGGGTGCTGAAGCCGGTGGGCGTGGCCGACGGCGAGGGCGCGTCACGGCGCGAATTGCGCGTCGAGCCCGCCGAGCGATACGAATTCAGCGTGCGCGACGATCTCAAGGGGTTCGGCGACATGCAGTGGGACGGCGAGCTCACGCCGGAGACGTTCGCCAGCGAGATTTCGTCGTCGCGTTCGTACGGGCGGATCAAGTGGGCCGTGCCGGCGATCGCCGTCGGCTACCTGACGGGCACGCCGATCCTGCGCGGCGCGAGGCCGTCGTGCACGGCGTCGATCATCGGCAATCACGTGATCGGCGGACTGCGCGCGCCCGACGAATTCGTGCGTCACCGCGTGCTCGATCTCGTCGGCGATCTGGCGCTCTCGGGCTCGCCGCTGCTTGGGCGCGTCACCGCGCATCGCCCCACTCACGAAATGAATTACCGACTCCTCAGCGCGTTGCTCGGTACGCCCGACGCGTACGAATGGATCGACGTATCCGCGTAACGCGGACGCAATGACGTAACGGACGGACTGCCCGGAACCCAAGACATGGCACTCGGAGAACACCTTCGCCAGCAACTGGCGGCGAAAGCCCTGAAACGGCAACTCGAGCGCGCGACGGAAGCCGCCGCGGCGCCCGGCGTGCCCGGTACGCCGGCGGCGCAGGCCGCGTCGGCGCGCAGCCGTTTCGAATCGATGCCGCAATATCAGCAAGTCAGGATCATGCGCGAGATGGGCGAGAAGCTGCGCGTCGACTCGCCGTTCTTCCGCGTGCACGATGGCGTTGCCGGCGCGACCACCCGGATCGGCGGTCGCGAATACGTGAACTTCGCGAACTACAACTACCTCGGTCTCGCCGGCGATCCGACCGTATCCGAACGTGCGAAGGCCGCGATCGACCGCTATGGCACGTCGGCGTCCGCGAGCCGGATGGTCGCGGGCGAGCGTCCGGTGCAGCGCGACCTCGAGCGGGCGCTGGCCGCGTTTTACGGGAGCGACGATTGCGTCGCGTTCGTGAGCGGCCACGCGACCAACGTGACCGTGATCGGCGCGCTGTTCGGCCCCGGTGACCTGATCGTCCACGATGCGCTCGCGCACAACAGCATCGTGCAGGGTGCGCAGCTGAGCGGTGCGAAACGGCTGAGCTTCGCGCACAACGACTGGCAGGCGCTCGACGAACTGCTGTCGCGCGTGCGCCGCGAATACCGGCACGTGCTGATCGCGATCGAGGGGCTGTACAGCATGGATGGCGATTTCCCGGACCTCCAGCGTTTCGTCGACGTGAAGACGCGCCACGGCGCGTTCCTGCTGGTCGACGAAGCGCACTCGCTCGGCGTGCTCGGCGCGACGGGCAAGGGCATCCGTGAGCATTGCGCGGTCGCGCCCGACCAGGTCGACATGTGGATGGGCACGATGAGCAAGACGCTGGCCGGTTGCGGCGGCTTCATCGCCGGCTGTCAGCCGCTCGTAGACATGCTGCGCCATCTGGCGCCCGGCTTTCTCTACAGCGTCGGACTCGCGCCGACGCTCGCCGAAGCGTCGCTGGCCGCGCTCGAACGCCTGCAGGCCGAACCGGAGCGGGTTGCGCAACTGCAGGCGCGCGGGCGGCAGTTCCTGACCGAGGCACGCGCGGCGGGGCTGAACACCGGCACGAGCGCGGGGTATGCGGTCGTGCCGGTCATCACCGGAAGTTCGCTGAAAGCCGCGCAGTGGGCCAACGCGATGTTCGACGAAGGGATCAACGTGCAGCCGATCTTCTATCCGGCCGTCGAGGAGAAGGCCGCGCGCCTGCGGTTCTTCATCTGCTCGACGCACGAGCCCGGGCAGATCAGCCGGACGGTCGATGTGCTGGCCCGCCTGGCGGGGCGGGCGGCATGATGTCCGCCGCGGCGCTCGCGCCGTCCTTCGACGTGCCGCAAGCCGGTGCGTCGACGCCGTTTCGCGCCGCATGCGCGGACGATGCGGCGGCATGTGCGCCGCTCGTGTTTGCATCCGGCGTCGGCGAATTCGGTTTCTTCCTCGGTGAAAGCGACGCGCGCTGCATTGCGTTCCTGCAACAGGCGTTCCGGTCGCGTCACGGCCGGTTCTCGTGGCGCAGGCATCGGGTCGCGGTCGGCGCCGACGGCACCGTGCATGCCGTGATGGCCATCCATGACGGGCGCAGGACGATGTTCGACGACGTTCACGTCGTGTGGGCCCTGGCGCGTTTTTTCGGCGTGCGCCGCACGATCGGCCAGCTGCTGCGCGGGCTGGTGCTCGAAACGGAGATTCCGGCGCCCAAGCGCGCGCACATCCTCATTGCGCATTGCGCGACGGCCGAGCAGCGGCGCGGTGTGGGCATCTTCACCGCACTGCTGCGCGACGCGTTCGAGAGCGGTGCGTTGCCGGACGACGACAGCCGTGACATCGTGCTCGACGTGCTGACCCGCAACGAGCGCGCCCGCGCGCTGTACGAGCGGCTCGGCTTCGTCGCGCTGACGCGGTCGCGTCAGCGCTCGCGAAAGTTGCCGGCCGAGCTCGATTCGGTACGCATGCGGTTCACGCGTCGCGGCTGAAGGCGTGCTTCACATCTCTTTCATGCACAGTTCGAGCGCGGCTTCCCAATGCGGCGCGCACAAGCCGAAGTGCTCCGCCAGTTTTGCATTCGACATGCGGGAATTGGCCGGGCGCGACGCGGGTGTCGGATAAGCGCTGGCCGGAATGGGTGACAACGACGGCCTTTTCGACAGATTCGAAAGACGGAAGATCGCCTCGGCGAATCCATGCCATGAAGTTGAGCCGGCCGCACACAGGTGATAGACGCCCGAATGCGTGTTCCACCATTCGTGCTGTCCGTCCCGTTCGTTCATGGAGGCGCCGATAGCTTGCGCGGCGACGTTCGCGCTCAGCGCGGCGATCGTCTTCGACCAGGTTGGCGCACCGATCTGGTCCGCGACGATCTTCAGTTCGTCACGCTCGGCGCCGAGGCGCAGCATGGTCAACAGAAAGTTCTTGCCGCGCGTGCCGTACACCCAACTCGTACGGAAAATCAGGTGCGCGCATCCCGATGCCGCGATCGCCTGCTCGCCCGCGAGTTTGGTCGCGCCGTACACGTTTTGCGGATCGACCGGATCGTCCTCGATGTACGGGCCGTTCTTCGTCCCGGCAAACACGTAGTCCGTCGAGTAATGAATCAGCGCCGCACCGATGCGCTTCGCTTCTTCGGCGAGCACGGCCGGTGCCTCCGCATTCAGGCGCGTGGCCAACGCGATGTCGTTCTGCGCCTGGTCCACGGCCGTATAGGCGGCCGGGTTGACGATGATGTCCGGCCCGACGTCGCGCACGACGTCGCGCACCTGATCAAGGCGCGACAAGTCGAGCTTCCCGCGATCGAGCGCGACCACCCTGCCGAGACCCTGCAGGCTGCGCGCCAGTTCGAATCCCACCTGGCCATTGATACCGGTGAGCAGGATGGTGCGTTGCTCGGGCGATTTTTTCTGTCGCACGGTGCCGCTCACTCGTAGTACTCGGCTTCGGCGAGCCGCTTGCCAGCCGCATCCTTGGCCGCGAGCACTGGTTCGCCGTCGAGCGGCCAATCGATGCCGATCTCCGGATCGTTCCACAGCAAGCTGCGCTCGTGCTCAGGGAACCAGTAGTCGGTGGTCTTGTAGAGGAATTGCGCCGTCTCCGACAGCACCACGAAGCCGTGCGCGAAGCCGGGGGGCACCCAGAGCTGGCGATGGTTGTCGGCCGATAGTGTCACGCCGGCCCATTTGCCGAAATTCGGCGAACTGCGCCGGATGTCGACCGCGACGTCGAACACCTCGCCTTCGACCACGCGCACGAGTTTGCCTTGCGCGTGCTCGATCTGGTAGTGGAGCCCGCGCAGCACGCCTTTTACGGAACGGGAGTGGTTGTCCTGGACGAACTCGACGTCAGCCTCGACGAGCGCAGCGAATTCCCGCGCGTTGAAGCTCTCGTAGAAATAGCCGCGCGCGTCGCCGAATACCTTCGGCTCGACGATCTTGACTTCGGGGAGCGCCGTAGCAGTTACCGTGATGGCCATGCAACCTGATCCGTAAGAATGTTCAGCAAATATTTGCCGTAGCCGTTTTTCGACAGCGGCTGCGCGAGCTTCTGCACCTGCTCGGCATCGATCCAGTGCCGGCGGTACGCGATCTCCTCGGGGCAGGCGACGACCAGGCCTTGCCGCTTCTGCAGCGTCGCGATGAAGCTCGCGGCCTCGATCAGCGAATCGTGGGTTCCGGTGTCGAGCCATGCATAACCGCGCCCCATGATCTCGACGTTCAACGCACCGTCCGCGAGATAGCGGGAATTGACGTCGGTGATTTCGAGCTCGCCGCGCGGCGACGGCTCGATGTCGGCGGCGATGTCGCACACGCGGTTGTCGTAGAAGTAGAGACCGGTCACGGCGTAGTTCGAACGCGGCTTGGCCGGCTTCTCTTCGATCGATACGGCACGGAAGTCCTGATCGAATTCGACGACGCCGTAACGTTCGGGATCATGCACGTGATAGGCGAACACCGTCGCGCCCGCGTCTTGCGCGTCTGCGTGCTCGAGCTGTTTGGCGAGGTCATGACCATAGAAGATGTTGTCGCCAAGGATGAGCGCCGACGGATCGTTGCCCACGAATTCGCGACCGATGATGAAGGCCTGTGCAAGGCCGTCGGGCGACGGCTGCACCGCATACCGGATGTTCATCCCCCACTGGCTGCCGTCGCCGAGCATGGCTTCGAAGCGTGGGGTGTCCTGCGGCGTCGAGATGATCAGGACGTCGCGAATGCCCGCGACCATCAGCGTCGAGAGCGGGTAATAGATCATCGGCTTGTCGTAGACCGGAAGCAGTTGCTTCGAGACCGCATGCGTGATCGGATAGAGCCGTGTGCCGGAACCGCCGGCGAGAATGATGCCCTTGCGCGCCATGTCCGTTCCTCTTACGCGCGGTGCGCGTAGTTCGTTGCGACCCACTTCCGGTAGTCGCCCGAAGCGACTTCGTCGACCCATTCCTGATGGTCCAGATACCAGCGCACCGTTTTCGCGAGACCGGTTTCGAACGTTTCGGCGGGCTTCCAGCCGAGTTCGCGCTCGAGCTTGCGTGCGTCGATCGCATAGCGGCGATCGTGGCCCGGCCGGTCGGTCACGTAAGTGATCTGGTCGCGATACGAACCTGCCGATTTCGGTCGCAGTTCGTCAAGCAGGTCGCACAGCGTGTGCACGACCTCGAGATTCGTTTTCTCGTTCCAGCCGCCGACGTTGTACGTGTCGCCGGTCTGGCCGCGCGCGAGTACCTCGCGGATCGCACTGCAGTGGTCGCCCACATACAGCCAGTCTCGTACATTCTGGCCGTCGCCGTACACGGGCAACGGCTTGCCGGCGAGCGCGTTGGCGATCATCAGCGGAATGAGTTTCTCGGGGAACTGGTACGGGCCGTAGTTGTTCGAGCAGTTCGTGGTCAGTGTGGGCAGGCCGTAAGTATGCTGATACGCGCGCACGAGATGGTCGGAACCGGCCTTGGTCGCCGAATAGGGGCTGTTCGGTGCGTACGGAGTCGTTTCGGAGAATTGCGGATCGGCAGGCGACAGCGAACCGAATACTTCGTCCGTGGAAACGTGCAGAAAGCGAAATGCGGCCTTGTCCGTCTCTGGCAGCATATTCCAGCATTGGCGTGCTGCTTCGAGCAGCGTAAATGTTCCGACGACATTGGTCTGAACAAAATCCGCCGGCCCGTGAATCGAGCGATCGACATGGCTTTCCGCAGCAAAATGCAGGACTGCGCGAGGCTTGTATTCGGCGAACAATGCATCGAGCGCCGCTCGGTCGCAAATATCGGCCTGCGCGAACACGTGCTTCGGGTTTCCGTGCAGCGCCTTTAATGTTCCGAGATTGCCCGCATAGGTCAATTTGTCGACGTTCAGAACCGATTCGTCAGATTGACGCAGCCAATCCAGCACAAAATTGGCCCCGATAAAGCCGGCGCCACCTGTAATCAATATCATGTAGCCTCTTTTTTTATGTTAATGGCAGTGAATCCTGCCTTGCTCTCATTCGTGCGCGTACCCCTCGATTGACGCAGGACGGGGAATACCAAGAAATCATGTGGCTCCAACCGATCTGGGGGCTGAGTTGCACGCATATTCTAGGGTATTCCTTCGAGGCGACGCATGTATCAACCGGACAGTCTGCTTGAAAGACTATTAATTCTCTATACCGCAGGACTCGGATGGTGAGGGTCGTGGGCGGTGTATCTCGGTTTCCCGTGCGCTTGCACGGGATTCATCAGACGTCTATCGCGCGCCAACATTTGCGGAAAACCGCAAGGCGAGTACGCGCAGAAGTCGGTGACGAATGCAGTGATGGTTTTTTGGATACTAAAAATCGATGGCAACTATATCATGCGCGATTCGATCCGTGCGAATCGGTCGTTTTATATCGGGATTTGGAGTCGCAATATTTTTACTTTACTGTCATGGTGGGTGCCGCGGCCATTGACGTCCCTGTCGTATGACTCGTTAAATACGGTTCGATTCGGACTCATTTCCCCGGTGCGGGGAATTTAGACGCCGCTTCAACCTACTTGTGCCGCGGATTGAACGGCCGCTGCTGCACATCCGCCCCATGCGCGACGATCGCCGTGCTTTCGGGCACTTCCTCCCATGCGCCGCGCAGGTCGACGAGCGGTTCCGACACGACCATGAACGCGTCGTCGCCCGCTTCGACGATGCGCGGATTGTGTGGGTAAAGTTCGTGCAGATGCTTGAACGACGTGCTGTGGAACAGCGAGCGCGATTGCCGTTCGCTCGAGTAGCGCACCGCGATGATCCGGTCGCCGTCCGTCGCGCAGATCGTCATGTTGAGCGGCTCGGCGACGCGGTAGCGCGCGGCGGTGTCCTCGATCACGCCGACCATGCGTTCGAGCGCCGGCAGCGGCATCTGCTCGAGGCCGTAGGTCAACGCGAGACGGAACATCACCTCGGAGTCGGTCGATCCTTCGAGCGTAGCGAAAAGCGCCGGGTCGACCTTCATCGTCAGGTCGCGGCGCAGCTTGTGGAAATCGCGGATCAGTCCGTTGTGCGCGAACAGCCAGCGGCCATGGCGGAACGGGTGACAGTTGGTTTCCTGGACGGGCGTATCGGTTGCCGCACGGATGTGCGCGATGAACATCCGCGAGCGGATCGCGCGCGCGGCTTCGCGCAGGTTGCGGTCGTTCCATGCGGGATGCACTGAGCGGTAGCGGAACGGCAGTTCATCGGGGCGGCCGTACCAGCCGATGCCGAACCCGTCGCCGTTGGTGGTCGTGGCGCCCAGTTCCGAATGCAGGCTCTGGTCGATCAGCGAATGCTTCGCGCGAAACAGTACGGTCTCGAGATGGATCGGATTACCCGTATAGGCGAGCCAGCGGCACATGGAGCGCTCCTTCGCGATGAATCCTCTCGCGCATGGTAGCCGACTTCGCGGCGCCGCTATACGCGGCTGCCGCGCGCTCGCCGGTTGGTGGACTGCACCGGGCGATCGTCGATGAAGGATGCGGCGGGTGCCGCATCCTTCGTGCACGCGTCAGTCGCCGAGCGCGTCCATCACGCGGGCGGAGTAGACGAGCGCCGCGCCCGCATTCAGCGCGATCGCGACGCCGAGCGCTTCGGCCACTTCCTCCTTGGTCGCGCCATGCTTCGCGGCTTCCGCCGTGTGCACGGCGATACAGCCGTCGCAGCGCGTCGTGACAGCCACCGCGAGCGCGATCAGTTCGCGCGTCTTCGCGTCGAGGTGGCCCGTCTTGGCACCGGCGCCGGACAGCGCCTTGTAGCCGGCCAGCGTGTCGGGCGAGAGCTTCGCGATTTCGCCGATGCGCGTGGTGAGTTCCTTCCGGTATTCGTTCCAGTTCAGCATGATGCGTCCTTTCGAGAAGAAGTGGATCGGGCGGCGGATGCCGCGATCTCGGGCGATGCAGCACTTATTCTGATCGCCTATGCTGAGGGTTTCGATACGTTAGAGTGTCAATTTTTAGCGCAAACGTCTCATGGACGCGTTGAGTCAACTGTTGTCGCTGGGTCGCAGTCATGTCGAACTCGACGTGCGCTGCCTGCTCGATGGCCCGTTCGCGATGCCGCACGATCCGTTGCCGCCCGGCGAGGCGGCGTTTCACCTGCTGCTGTCCGGTACGTGCCAGCTGCGCACGGCTGACGGGCGTACGCTGCGGCTGTCCGACGGCGATTTCGTGCTGTTGCCGGCGGGGGACGCGCACGGCTTGTCTGATATCGAGGGCGGCGGTGTGCGGTCGGTCGCGTCGCTGCGCGAACCAGGCGCGGCCGGCGGTGCGGTGCTGCCGGTCAAGTCGAATCGCGATCCCGCGGCCCCGGCCGATGCAAGTGTCGACCTGCTCTGCGGGCGCTTCGTCTACGCGCGCGGTGCCGGTGATTTGTTGATGCGCACGCTGCCGCGCGTGCTGCATGTCGGGTTGCGCGAGGCGTCGGGGCCTGCGTCGCTGCAACGGCTGACGAGCGTGCTGCGGGCGGAGGCATCGAACGCGCAGCCGGGTGCGCGTGCGATCGTGAATGCGCTCGGACAGGCGCTGCTCGCCTACGCGTTGCGCGCGTACGGCCGCGATGCGCGCGTGCCGGCCGGCTGGCTCGCGCTGGCCGCCGACGCGCGGCTCGGCCCGTCGGTCCAGGCCGTGCTGCAGGCGCCGGCGCAATCGTGGACGGTCGAGTCGCTCGGCGCGGCATCCGCGATGTCGCGTGCGACCTATGCGCGGCATTTCCGAGCGAAGGCGGGGATGAGTGTCGGCGCATTCGTCGCGCGGATCCGGATGATGCATGCATGCGCGCTGCTTCAGGATACGCAGCGCGGCCAGGCGGAAATCGGGCAGGCGGTCGGCTATCAGTCGGAGGCGGCGTTCGGCAAAGCGTTTCGCGCGGTGCTCGGCACGACGCCGGGGCGCTGGCGGCGCGCGCAGCGCGGCACGTGAGGTTGCCCGCGGGATCGTCGTGCTCGACGATGAATCGATGGCGAAAAACGAGGAGGGGAGAAGTGTCTGCCTGCCGCGGCGCACACCCGCTCGCGAGGCAACAACAATGAAAAAGGGGCTTCCGGTTTCCCGGAAGCCCCTTCTTGACATCTTGGTAGGCCGTGCGTGACTCGAACACGCGACCAACGGATTAAAAGTCCGCTGCTCTACCAACTGAGCTAACGACCCAAAGAGCAAAAAATTATAGCGGCGGATCGCTGGTCTGTCAACAACCCGTCACCATGATTTATTTGATGCTTTCGATCTTGCCCTGTGCCGTCTGCGCAGCGTTCGATCCGGCGTATTGCGACACGACCTGCTCGAACGTCTTCTTCGCGGCCGCCTTCTGGCCTTGCTCGAGCTGGTTCGTACCGATCGCGACGAGCGCGTCGGCCGCGCGCGGATGCTGCGGATACTTGCTCACGATCGCTTGCCACGTCGCGGTCGAGCCGCGGTAGTCGCGTAGCGCGTATTGCGCGTTGCCAAGCCAGTACTGCGCGGTCGGCTGGTACGGGCTCTGCGGATACTTCGCGATGAAACTGCGAAACGACGCGGCGGCAGCCTTGAAGTTGCCGTTGCGGAATTGCTGCTGCGCCGCGCTGAGCGCATCCGTTTCACCCGGCTGCACGGTGCCTTCGACACCATCGATCGTCGCCTGTTGCGGCTCGAACTTCTTGAGCCGCGTGTCGAGATCCTGGTAGTACTCCTTCTGCTGCCGCTCGAGCGTCGTCAGCCGGTTCGTCAGATCTTCGTTCTCGCCGCGCAGCGTCGCGACCTGCTGGTTCAGTTGGTCGATACGGCCGGATTGATCGAGGATCGTACGCTGGGCGGCCGACAACTGGCTGGACAGGTTGTCGCTCTTGCTGCGCAGATCGAGCACGGCGCGGCGCGCCTCGTTGTCGTCGAACATGCCGGCGTGCGCCGGCGCGGCCGACCACGCCGCGCCGACGACGCAGATTGCTGCGGTGATCCGCAGCCAGGATACACGGTGCGTCATACGGCAACTCTTCCGTTACTTACTGTTGGTAGACGAGGTCGGCGCGACGGTTCTGCGCCCACGATGCTTCGTCGTGACCCGATGCTTGCGGCTTTTCCTTGCCGAGGCTCACGGCTTCCATCTGCGAGTCGTTCACGCCGAGCAGTGCCATCGCGCGGCGGACAGCCTCCGCACGCTTCTGGCCCAGCGCGAGGTTGTACTCGCTCGTGCCGCGTTCGTCGGTGTTGCCCTGGATCAGCACGTGGCGCTGCGGGTGGCTCTTCAGGTACTGCGTGTGTTGCTGCAGCAGCGGCTGGTATTCGTCCTTCACCGAATAGCTGTCGAAGTCGAAGTAGATGCTGCGCTTCGCGAGCGGGCTGTTCGGGTCGTTCAGCGGATCGACGTTCACTTGTGCGACGTTGTCGGCGCTCGGTTGCGTGCTCATCGCGCCCGCGTTGGCCTTGTCGTCGAGCTTCACGCCCGACTTACACGCTGCGAGCGCGCTGATCGTCATCACGGCCAGGGCCAGACGAGCTTTGTTCGACATCATGGTTACTCTCCTTGTGGTCATTGCATGAAGGGCCCCCACGACGGCTCACGAACGGAGCCGCCCTGGACGGACAGGATCTGCGGCGGCGCGCTGCCGTCGGAGGGCACTGCTGCCAGCACGTTGCGACCACCCGACTGGGTAGCGTAAAGAAGGTACTGGCCGTTTGCCGCGAAGCTCGGCGATTCGTCGCGATTGGTATTCGTGATGGCGTTCGCCGCGCCGGTTTGCAGATCCTGAACGTACAGCTTGAACCCCCCACCCGTGCGGGAGATGTAGGCGAGCAGCTTGCCGTCCGGGCTGATGCGCGGGCTGGTGTTGTAGCTGCCGGTGAAGGTCACGCGTTGCGCGGAGCCGGCGCTTTCGCCTTGTGCGGGCATCCGGTAGATCTGCGGCGCGCCGCCGCGATCGCTCGTGAAATAGATCCAGCGGCCGTCCGGCGAGTAGAACGGCTCGGTATCGATCGAGCTGCTCTGCGTGAGCCGGCGCAGACCGCCGCCGTTCGCATTGACCGTATAGATTTGCGTATTCCCCGTCAGCGACAGCGCAACGGCCAGCGTGTTGCTGTCCGGCGACCACGCCGGCGCACTGTTGTTGCCCTTCTGGTCGGAGACGATGTAGCGGCGGCCGGTCGGCAGGTCATGGATATAGACGATCGGCTTCTTGCGCTCGAACGATACGTACGCGACCTTCGTGCCGTTTGGCGACCAGGCCGGCGAGATGATCGGCTCGCTGCTGGTCAGTGCGCTAATGGCGTTTTGGCCGTCGGAATCGGAGACCTGCAACTTGTACTTGTTGCCGATCTTGACCACATACGACAGGCGCGTGGCGAACACGCCGCGCGTGCCGAGTAGCTTCTGATAGATGTAGTCAGCGATCTGATGACCGGCCTTGCGCAGCGAGCCATCGTTTGCTGCCGTCAGCGACAGGCCGCCGAGGCTTTGCTGCTTCACGGTGTCGTACAGGATGAAGTTCACCTTGTACTGACCGTTGGCTTCGCGGTTCACGCTGCCAGCGACGAACGCGTTCGCGCCCTTGGCCTTCCAAGCGCCGAGATCGACCGATGCGGTCTCGGGCACGGGCGTGCTGCCCGCGTCGATATTGGTGAATTTGCCGCTGCGGGCGAGGTCGGCGCGGACGATCGACGTGACCTGCTGCGGCAGGCCCGCCTCGTTCGCGAAGTTCGCGGTGGCGATGGGGAACTGGGTCGAACCGACGCCGGTGATCAGCACGTTGACCTGCGCGTTAGCGGCGCCGCCGGCCGCAATCAGACACGAGGCCACGAGTGCCCTGAAACCTAGTTTCGTCATCAAACTCATGCTTCTTGCTTCCCATGTGACTTGGATCGCTGCGCAACCGCAGAGACAGTAAAAATACCCGATTCGTTCCCGTCCGGCAGCGACGCACGGAGTGTAAGCGCATTTGCGATCACTCCGCCGCCTTGAAGGTAATCGTAATGTCGGACGGGGTACGACCGTTAGAATCGGGCGGCAATGGGACCGACGCCTGAATCGCATTGACCACGGCTTGATCCCACCCCGAATTTCCGCTCGAACGGCGGATCGAAACGCTCAACACGTCGCCCGACGGCGTGCAGCGGATCGCGACGACCGTCGTCAGGCCTGCGCGCTCGCCGCCCCAGACGATGTTCGGCTTCACACGGCGACGCACCTTGTCGGGATAGCCGGGCGACGCGGCATTGCCGCCGGAGCCCGTCCCGGTACCGCTTTTCGCGAGGCCTTCACCGCCGCCTTCGCCGGCCCCGGACATGCCTTGCATCTGTGCGAGACGCGCGCTGCGCTCGCGGTCGAGCTTCGCCTTCGCCGCCGCGTCGGCCTTCGCGCGCGCCGTCGCTTCGGCCTTCGCCTTGGCCTGGGCTTCCGCCTTCGCCTTCGCGGCCGCGTCGGCCTTGGCCTTCGCCGCTTGCTGCGCTTCAAGTTGCGCCTGCTTCTGTTGCTGCAGTTTCTGCTGCTGGAGTTTCTGCTGTTCGAGCTTCTGCTGCTCCACGAGCTGTTGTTGCTTGAGCTTGTCCGCCTGCTTCTGTTTTTCGCGCTCGGCGGCCTTCTGCGCGGCGAGGGCAGCAGCCTGCTGGGCCGCCAACTGCTCGCGCCGCGTTTCTTCTTGCTGGGCCTTCAGTTGCTGCGCGCGGCGCTGCTGCTCGAGCAGCGCTTCGCGCGCGGCCGCTTCCTGTTGCCGTTTCTTCTGCTGCAGCGCGATGTCCGCCTGCTCGTCCCGCACCGGGGGAGGGGGAGGAGCGAGCTTTGCGGGCGGCGTCGGCGTGACGACGGGCCGCGGCGCGGGCACGTCGGGCACCTCGGTCCACAGTTCGGCTTCGGCGCCGGCCGGCGTGCTGTTCTGCCACTGCACGCCGTGATACAGGAACAACGCGAGCAGCACGTGCATCAGCGCAGCGAGCGCGAACGCGCGCCAGGTGCCGCGTTCGCGAGGGGGCTGAGACGGATAGGCGTTGCCGCGCGTGGATTGCTGCCGGTTCATTGCGATTTGACGAGGAGGCCGACGCGCTTGACGCCACGCGCCTTCAGGTCCGACATCACGGTCATGACGGCATCGTACTGCACGGTCTTGTCGGCCGCGATCACGACGGGCTGGTCGGGATGGTCAGCCTGCCGGGCCAGGATGAAGCTGTCGAGCTCGGCCTTGGTCATCGTGTCTTCCTGCGTCGCGCCGGAGTCGCCCTTGTACCTGACGCTCATCGTGCGGTCGGCCTTGATGTTGACGACGACCGGTGGCGTCTGTTCCTGGGGTGCGGCATTGCCGACGGTCGGCAGATTGATGATCGACGGGGCGACGAGCGGTGCCGTGACCATGAAGATCACGAGCAGCACCAGCATCACGTCGATGTACGGCACGACGTTGATGTCGGCCATCGCGCGGCGCGAGCGGCCGCCGCGCATGCTGGATCGAATGGGACTTCCTGCCATGGCGCGCTCCTTACTGGGCCTGACGCTGCAGGATGTTCGAGAACTCTTCGATGAAGGTCTCGAAGCGGATCGCGAGGCGGTCGATGTCGTGCGCGTAGCGGTTGTACGCAACCACCGCCGGAATCGCGGCGAACAGGCCGATCGCGGTGGCGACAAGCGCCTCGGCAATGCCCGGTGCGACGTTCGCGAGCGTCGCCTGCTGCACGTTCGCCAAGCCGCGGAACGAGTTCATGATCCCCCAGACGGTGCCGAACAGACCGATGTACGGACTGACCGAGCCGACCGACGCGAGGAACGCGAGGTTCGCTTCGAGCACGTCCATTTCGCGCTGGAACGACGCGCGCATCGCGCGGCGCGCGCCGTCGAGGACGAGGCCCGGGTCGCTGATGCGCTTTTCCTTCGCCTTCAGAAACTCACGCATCCCCGATTCGAAAATCCGCTCAAGCGCGCCGATCGTGTGGCGATTGTTGGCCGCGCTCTGATACAGCGCCTGCAGGTCACCGCCCGACCAGAAATCCCTTTCGAAGCGTTCGGTCTGCGCGCGTGCGCGGCGGATCGCGAACCACTTGCGGAAGATGAAGGTCCACGACATCAGCGACAGAAGCAGCAGCAGCCCCATCACGGCCTGGGCCAGCACGCTCGCGTTGAGGACGAGGGAAATGATCGACAGGTCTTGAGAAGTGTTCATAGAGGTTTGAGTAATGTCCCTTCGGGGATGTCCGGCGAGGGGGCACGGTATGCGTGTGGCGCGGCGCGCCGGCCTGGCCTGGCGCCGAACCTTGCTTAGTATCGATTCAGGAAGGCAAGTTCATAGGTTTTGTCTAAACGGTGCTCATCCGAGCTTCGTTGACAATACAGTCTGCCCGGCGTCGATGACGGGCCCGCGTTGCAGCGCGTCGAGCACGACCGGCGGGATTGCCGCGGGCCGGATGCCGGTTCGGTCGACGCAGCCGAGGCGGATGTGTCCGGCGACGAGCAGCGTGTCGCCACGCCAGGCTTCCTGCGTGAATTCCACGGATGCGCGGCCGATGCGTCCGGGCCGGCTCGTGATCGTCAGCGTGTCGTCGAGTCGCGCCGGTGCGCGGTAGTCGAGCGAGGTACTGCGGACGATGAAGATCGCGCCCGTGTCGTCGGCGAGCCGACGCTGGTCGATGCCGCACGCGCGTAGCCATTCGGTGCGGGCGCGCTCGAAGAATTTCAGGTAGTTGGCATAGAAGACGATGCCGCCTGCGTCGGTGTCCTCGTAGTACACGCGTACCGGCCAGGTGAAGCCGGAGTGCGCGTCCGGGGAGCGGGTAGGCTGAGTCATGGCGCGCATTTTACCGGAAGGCCGAGGCCCGATCCGTAACCGATTCGTAACGGAATGTAGTACGTCGTAGCACGCCGCGGGCCGGCCGGAACCGGGCCCGCGGCTGCGCTCGCCGTGTCAGCCGCGATGGATCGCGAGGCCGGCCGGGGCTTGGGCGACCGGCATCATTTCGATCGTGTTGATGTTGACGTGCGCGGGGCGCGTCGCGATCCAGTAGATCGTGTCGGCGATGTCCTCGGCCGTGAGCGGCTGGACGTTCTGGTAGACGTTCGCCGCCTTCGCATCGTCGCCGCGGAAGCGGACGTTCGAGAATTCCGTGCCGCCGCACAGGCCCGGCTCGATATCGGTGACGCGCAACGGCGTGCCGATCAGGTCGGCGCGCAGGTTCAGGCTGAATTGTCGGACGAAAGCCTTGGTCGCGCCGTATACGTTCCCGCCCGGATACGGATAGGTGCCGGCCACCGAACCCAGGTTGAAGATGTGACCGCGCCCGCGCTCGATCATGCCGGGCAGCAACGCATGGGTGACGGTCACGAGGCCCGAGCAATTCGTGTCGATCATGGTTTGCCACTCGTCGAGGCTGGCTTTGTGCGCAGGCTCGACGCCGAGCGCGAGACCGGCGTTGTTGACGAGCACGTCGAGCGCCGCGAATTCGGCGGGAAGGGCGGCCGGCACGGCTTCGACGGCGGCGCGGTCGCGCACGTCGAGCTCGAACGGCAGCAGTGCGTCGCCGAGTTCGGCCGCGAGCGCATCGAGACGATCCTTGCGGCGCGCGGTTGCGACGACACGGTGGCCGCCCTTGACGAAGGCACGGGCGATGGCGGCGCCGAAGCCGGCGGACGCGCCTGTGACGAACACGATCATTGCTGCTCCTGGTCGGTAACAAAGTAGCGGATGGTATCCCGCAAGCCTACTGAGATTGCGGCACCGCGGCAAGGCGCCAAAGCGCGTCGGCACGGGCACGTAAAGTCTGGCCCCCATTATTTCCGGGCGACTGCCGCGCGGTTGCCTATTCATGACGCATCCAATACACTAACGCGCTCATCACCCCTGCGTGACTGGCGATAGAACCCTTCGGGTTCAAGGTGGAGCATCCCACCGTGAAGCGCGGGGCGCCGTTTTTGCCGTTCGCCTGGGCAGCCGTTGTGCGCCGTTCGCGTGCATCGCCGGTGGCTGTCCTGCCTCGCGTCATACGGATTCTTCCGCCACGTCGGGCTGGTTCCGCCAGCAGCGCAATGTACTCGGCCACTCCGGTCAACCTGTACACACTTAACGGAAACCGTATGTTTGACAGAGCCCAAAGCACCATCGCGAACGTCGATCCCGAAATCTTTGCAGCGATCGAGCAGGAAAACCGCCGCCAGGAAGAGCACATCGAGCTGATCGCGTCGGAAAACTACACGAGCCCGGCCGTGATGGCCGCACAGGGCTCGCAGCTCACGAACAAGTACGCCGAAGGGTATCCGGGCAAGCGTTACTACGGCGGCTGTGAATACGTCGACGTGGTCGAGCAGCTGGCGATCGACCGCGTGAAGCAGCTGTTCGGCGCGGAAGCCGCGAACGTGCAGCCGAACTCGGGTTCGCAGGCGAACCAGGGCGTGTTCTTCGCGATGCTCAAGCCGGGCGACACGATCATGGGC